>JAFAUR010000487.1 GCA_019243205.1 Acidobacteriaceae bacterium
CGACTTCTTGCCCATGCGTTCCAGGGTCATCAAATCCTCGGCCTTGAGACCGTAGATGTCGGCGATGCTCTTGACCATCCTCCGGTCGAGAAGCTGGTCAACCAGTGCATCGCCCAGGCCATCTATATCCATGACGCCACGCGAGGCAAAATGCAGCAGGGACTCGCGCAAGCGCGCCGGACAATTTGCATTGATGCAGCGGCTAGCGGCTTCACCCGCCTCACGAACTACGTGCCCGCCGCAAACGGGACATTGCGTCGGCATCCGAAAGGGGCGTCTCTGCGGGCCTTCTGTGATGACGCGAACGATCTTGGGGATCACGTCGCCGCTGCGCTCGACGAGAACGGTGTCTCCGATCTGCACGCCCAGACGAGCAATTTCATCCTCGTTATGCAAGGTGGCGCGCGCCACTGTGACCCCAGCGAGACGGACCGGTTTCAGATGAGCGACAGGGGTAAGCGTCCCCGTACGACCGACTTGCACGCCGATATCCTCCAATATCGTGCTTGCCTGGCGCGCCGGATACTTGAACGCAATCGCCCAGCGTGGCGCCTTGGCGGTCCAGCCTAACCGGTTCTGCTGTTCGATGGAATCGATCTTTGCGACTACGCCGTCGATCTCGTAAGGCAGCGTCTCGCGCCGCGAGTCCCATTCGTGGATGAAATCGAGAAGCTCGTCGAGATCTGCGCAGTTTCGCCGATACCGGTTGACCTTGAAACCTGCTTTGCTCAGAGCTTCGAGCGATTCCCAGTGGCTGTCGAGCAACGGCTGTCCATTTGAAAGAAGAAAGTAACTGAAGTAATCGAGAGCCCGCTTGGCAGTGATTCCGGGGTCAAGGGCACGCAACGCTCCTGCCGCGGCATTTCTCGGATTGGCAAACTGCGCAAGCCCGGCAAGATCACGCTCCTCATTGAGGCGTTCGAATGAGCGCCGGCCCATAATGACTTCGCCACGGACTTCAAACGCCTCGCCGGGGATTACGTTCCGCTTGACTCTTAAAGGCAAGGAACGAATGGTACGGGCATTGTCTGTGACTTCTTCCCCGACGCGTCCGTCTCCACGGGTGATGGCCTGCTCAAAGCGATTGTCACGGTAGCGAGCGGCCATGGAAAGCCCGTCCAGCTTCAGTTCGGCGACATAGCTGTAGGTTTCGCCGTCGAGGAGATTCTTTACGCGAGAGTCAAACTCTTTGAGCTCGGTCTCGTTCAGGGCATTGTCAAGGCTCAGCATCGGCGAGCTGTGCTGGACCTTAATGAATCCCTCGCGCGGCTGTCCACCGACGCGACGAGTCGGGGAGTCCGGAGTGACGAGTTCGGGGTGAGCCGCCTCCAGGTTCTGCAGTTCTCGCATGAGCCGGTCGTATTCTGCGTCGGAGATTTCGGGTTGGTCGAGTACGTAATACAGGTACTCGTGATGTTCAAGCTGCTTGCGTAGTTCTTCAGCTTTCTCGCCCAGAGAGTGCTGTGTACCGTGAGTTTTGGCGAGCGTTTCTTTCATGGCTGAACCCTATAATGGAGGACTTGGAAGCTCTCCGCGCAAAACGCGCAGCAATCATCTACAACCCCGTTGCAAGAGGGCTGTCGCGCCGCCAACATTTGATCCAACGTACCATCCCGATTCTGGGCCGGCATGGCGTTGAAGCGCGCCTCGTCGCCACTACGGGCCCGGGCAGCGCGACCGGACAGGCTCGCCATGAAATCGAAGCGGGCGCCGACCTCATTATCGCCGCCGGTGGAGACGGAACGATCAATGAGGTCGCGAACGGCATGCTTAACAGCGGAGTGCCGCTTGGGATTTTACCTGGGGGAACGGCCAACGTCCTGGCGCGCGAAATGCGCGTGCCGATCAAGCTGGAGAAGGCAATCAGTGGAGTCCTGCATTACACTCCGGTCCGCGTCGCGGTAGGAGGGATCCAAATCGCCGGTGAACCGCCACGATCGTTTCTGTGCATGGCCGGAGCCGGACTGGATGCCGATATCGTTTCCCGTTTGAATCTCGATCTGAAAGCGGCCGCCGGCAAGCTGGCATTTTATGTTTGCGGGTTTGCACAGATATTTCGCTCGCTGCCGGAGTTTGAGGTTTCGATTGATGGGAAAACTTACGTAGCCAGCTTCGCGCTGATCAGCCGTGTGCGGAACTATGGCGGTGATCTCGAAATTGCGCGCCGCGCATCGCTCTTAAGGGAGGACTTCGAGGTCGTACTGTTCCGCGGGACGCACGCTTTCCAATACCTTCCCTACTTTGTCGGCGTGGCTCTCGGACGCATTAACCAGATGAAGGGCGTGACGGTTCTTCACGGACAGTCCGTCCTGTGCCACGGCAAGAAGGACGAGAACATATTCGTTCAGGTGGATGG
>JAFAUR010000640.1 GCA_019243205.1 Acidobacteriaceae bacterium
CCGCGCGATAGTAGTAGTTCAGCATCCGGCCGAGCCGCTCGCGGCAGTGAATCGAGCCTGACGTGTTCGAAACTAAATCGGAAACAATGAGGCGGTTGCCGAGCCCCTGATGATTTCTCTCTTGGTGATAATGCGTTACGAACTCTCGAATCGCTCGCCGCAAGGAGTGGTCGCCGAAGAGTATCAAGCGGTCTAAGCAAGACTCTTTGATGGATCTCACAAACCGCTCCGCGTCTGCATTCAGATTCGGCGATTGTGGCGGTAGCATGACGCAGTTTATACCGACACTGGTCAGAATGTCTTTGAATTCCGCGGTGAACAGCGGATCGCGATCATGGATTAGAAAGCGCTTGCCGTTTAGGATGCCGTCTACTGCATCCGTCACGTTACGGCCCACTTGACTCATCCACAGACCATTTGCTCGCGACACAATTCCCGCGATCTCTACTTTCCGGGTGGACAAATCGATGAACAAGAGGACCAGATAGCGCGTTAGTCCTTTGGCTGTCCAGATCTCAGTAGTGAAGAAATCCGCGGCTACAATCAGCTCCCAATGCCGTTTGAGAAATTCCATCCAGGTCGTTTTTCGATTCCGCTCGGGCGCAGGTTCGATTCCGTGTCGACGAAGGATATCGGCGATTGTGCTGCGGGCGCATTCGTGCCCCAAATTGGACAACGCGCCTTGAATTCGCCGGTAACCCCAGTCGCGATTCTCTTCTGCCATGCGAACCACCAGGGCCGCAAGGTCTTTCCTGGTAACAGGTCGACCGGGCTTCCGCCTCGCACTACCGTCGTACTTCTGTGCAATCAGTTTGCGGTGCCATGCTAATAATGTCGTCGGCGTTACCAGGGTGGCGATTTCCATCAAAAGCTTGCGGCCCAAGCCCTTTGCACGGACCGCTAAACGGCGACGTTGATCATCATTGAACCGCAAGCGGCGGTCTCCGAGTTGCTCGCGCAGTACTCGGTTCTCTTCACGCAGATACTCGATGACATTCTGTTGCCGCTGATTCATCCAACCGGCCAGCACGATCACAACAAACTGAAAGGGATTGAGGGCTTTCTCCACCGTCTGGTGATTGTCTCATTCCAATTCAAAATCCAACGCTCTCACATTACTAATTCGAATTTCGGGCCATACGACATCGAAGCGGCAATCGCATCGGTCCACGCCACCGCTCGCGGAATCGACGACACGGACTGGGGGAAACTAGTGTTACTTTACGACTCGTTGTTGACAATTCGCCCATCGCCGATCGTGGCCCTCAACCGGGCTATCGCAATCGCTCAGCGTGATGGGCCGGCCCGGGGGATCGAGGAGATCCGGACCATTTCCGATGTGGATCGCCTCGCGTCCTATCCATTCTACTGGGCCACTCTGGGAGAGTTCGAGCTTCGCTGCAAGCGATGCGAACCTGCGCAGAGCCATTTCCGTTCCGCACTAACCCTGGCACGCAATGAAGTGGAGCGCCATTTCTTCACCCAACGTCTGCATGCCTCCGAGGAAGGATGATGATGGTCTTCTGGACCTCATTTCGGCCTCGCCCCAATTTTCCATGAGTCCGGTCCTGGGAAGTTGCGGCGGTTCCGTCTCGATTTTCGCCAATCCCAAAGTGATCCACGTGGGCGGTAGTCGGCGTTGCTGACACTAGACGTTAGCGCGTTGAACGGCCAATTGACCAGAAGTCTTGCTTTCCAGAAGGCTGCGTCAGCGAAGCGGGTAGCGGTGGAATAATAACGGCTTCTGAGGGCCAGATACTGCTGCAACGTGGAACGCTCTTAGTTGGCCAATCTGTCCGTTAGATGCTACAACCCAACCTTACCTTCCCAATTGTTAAAGCACAGTCACGGGTTACTCATTCATAGCGCAACGAAACTAGGGGATCGACAAGCGTCGCCCGCCGCGATGGAACGTACGATGCTCCATAGCCTGCCAACAGCAGAATCGCCCCCACGGAAATCAGCGTCACCGGATCGTATGTCTTGATCCCGGCAATCTGGTTTTGCATCACGCGCAGCAGCAAGAAAGAGAGCAGCGCGCCGATGAGGATTCCCACAATCACGAATCGCATACCCGCCCGAATCACCAAGCCCCGAACGTTGCCGGTTGATGCACCCAGCGCCATGCGTATGCCGATTTCTTTCTGCTGCTGTGACACCGTGTATGAAATGACGCTGTAGACGCCGACACAAACCAGCACGAACCCGATGGACGCGAAGACGGAAAAGAGTTGGACTCCGAATCGAGTTGGCGAGAACAAGAACTGATCCAGCAACTGCGTCATGGTTCCTGACTGTTGCGGAACGACATTCTTGTCGAGAGACAGTATGCTGCTCTCCAGAGTCTTGCCCATTGCGGCGGGCGAACCGACGGTTTTGACAAATATTCCAAAGCCGCCGTATCCGGACAGCGTCATGGGAGTGTATGCTTCGGGCACCGTGGGATCGACCAATCCGCTATTGCGCAGGTCGGACGTGATGCCGACGATCTCAAACCATGGATTCTTGATCGGGACCGGAGCTTGCTCGAAGATATCGATCCGCACCCGCTTGCCCACCGGGTTCTCGCCCTTCATCAACTTCGTGACGAACGTCTGGTTCACCACCGCTACCATGTGCTTGCCAAACATATCGGCTTCAGTGATACTGCGGCCGCTTAGAATGTGGGTGCCCACGGTCTCAAAATAACGGGGGTCCACCAGACCTGCCTGTCCATTCCACTTTTCGCTATGTGAGATCCCAGCGACATCGAACGTTGAACGAATGCCGCCGAACGGCGGAAATTCGAGCGCTGTTGCAGCGGAGGTAACGCCCGGGACCGCGCGCAGCTTATCCGTCAGGTCTCGGGCGAACCGATACTGCGATTCAGCAGTGGGGTACTTCTTTCCCAACTGCACCTGCGCAACCAGCAACTTATCGGCCCGGAAGCCGAGGTCTGCGCCGCGCTGCACCAGGAAGCTGCGCATCAGCAATCCTGCCCCGCTCAGCAGGAAGAGCGATAGGCCAACTTCGAACACCACCAACGCGTTCCGCATTTTCCCGCGCCGAAACCCGCTGTTGCCGCGCCCGCCCGCTTTCAACGGCTCGGCGAGATTCCGTGCGAACGCTCCCAGCGAAGGGATCAGCCCGAAAAGTAGAGGAGTCAGTACCGCGACGACTACCGTTGCTCCCAGCACGGGAAGGTTCAGCCGGATATCCGCTTCATCCGGAAAGGTGAACTTTGGCAGCGCCACCGTCAGCGCTTTCAATCCCGCGGCCGCGAACGCGCATCCCAGTGCGGCCCCGCACCAGGCGAGCAATGAACTCTCAATGAGAAGCTGCCGCATCACGCGCCACCGCCCCGCGCCCAGCGAGCTTCGGACTGCGAACTCCTTCTCGCGTGCCGTCGCGCGCGCCAGCAGCAGATTGGCCACATTCGCGCACGCAATTAGCAGTAGCAGCCCCACCGCGCCCAGCAGAATGTAAAGCGTTTCGCGAAACTTCCCCACCACGTTGTCGATCAGCAGCGGCACGCGAACATCAAACTGCTTCGGGTAGAAGACGTGATACTGCTTCGCTAACCGGTGGGCGATGATGTTCAGATCCGGCGCCGCGGATGTCGGCGTGAGTCCCGGCTTCAGACGCCCCATCAGGAACACGAAATCAGAGTTCGCATCAGCTTCTGCCGCGTTCGGTGTGAAAGGCATCCAAAGGTCCGCGCCCCATAGCGTGAATCGCTTAGGCATGATCCCGATCAGGGTCGTGGGAATGCCGTTCAGAATGTAGTTGTCGCCGATGATGTTGCGGGCGCCGGCGAACCTGCTCTGCCAGACCTTGTAGCTCAGCACGAACACCGGCGGGACTCCCGGCTTGGCGTCCTCGTGAGTAAAGTAGCGGCCGATGAGCGGCTGCATGCCGCAAAAATCGAAGGCATTGCCGGTCAATTTCGCCCGCAGGAACGATTCGAGGCGACCCGATGGGTCGGTCATCAGCACGCGATCCTGGATGATCCCAATACTGTCTTCAAAAACATGATTCTGCTGCCGAAGCTGTATAAATTCGGCTTGCGTGTACCCTTGCCTGCCGCCATCTTGCGCTCGGCTGGAGTCGTGAATCTCGACGCCCGTTAACCGCGTCCCGCCCTTGTACGGGAAGGGGTCTAACAGCACATTATCGATGACGCTGAAGATCGCCGTCACCGACCCGATGCCAAGTGCCAGCGCAATCACTGCCGTCATGAAGAACCCGCGATCTCTAATCAGCAGCCGGATCGCATACCGAAAATCCTGCAGCACGGAATCCATGGAGAAGAATACGTAAGCACCCCGAAAAAAGTGCCAGGAAAATCTTGTACCGACGGGAAAATCGCCACATCGATTCCGCGCCCTTGCGTCTGTTTATCCCCGGGGGTGTCCGGCGTTACTGCGTGTGGATAGGAGCACCGTTCGTCAGCTCAGGAATCAAGCTGAGTCAAGCGCGCTCGCGCCGCCACCGACGGCCCCGGCGCCCGCGAGGCATGTTACCGGCAGGCGCGCACAAGTCCGCCTGAGATCGCGAGGCGCTAAGTTTGTGATGCCGGCTGAATGGGCCGAGCGGCGCACCACCTCACACGGTCAAAATATTCATGCGGCGCGCTGATAAAACTTGAGCAGACCGCCTAGGCGTTCGTGACATTGGATGCAACTAAAGTTTTGTGATGGTGACCGAACAAGGGAAGGGAAGAGCAGCTGATTGTCTTTGCCTTGATGCGGGCGTTCGAGATGATAATGCTCGATAAATTGAGTGACTGCTCGGCGCAGTGAGTCTTCGCCGAAGAGGATGAGTTTTGATAAACACTCGCTTTTGATGGAGCGAACCCAGCGTTCGGCGAAGGCATTCAGATTGGGACTGCTGGCTGGCAGGTTAATAGGTTGAATGCCAGCAGAGCGAAGGGTGTCTTGAAAGGAAGCGCAAAACTTGCTGTCGCGATCATGCAGAACGAAACGGATCGGGAGCAGAGCGCCGTCGACCGGATCCACAGCCCTGCGGGCCATCTGCACCATCCATTCCTCGGTGGGATGTCTGGTGATTCCAGCCAGGGTGATGCGGCGCGTCTTCAGGTGCAGAAAGAACAGCACATAATAGGTTGCCAGGCCGCGCCAGGTGAGCACCTCCACGGTGAAGAAATCGATGCCTGCCAGGACCGCCATGTGGGAACGGATGAAGTCGGCCCAACTCATTTGCTCGCGACGCTTGGGAGCAGGAGCAATACAAAAGCGGGTAGGATGTTACCCACGGTTTGATCGGAGACATGGTGACCGAGAATTCGGAGAGCCCCGGAGATGCGATCGTATCCCCAGCCGCTATTCTCGCGAGCCAGGCGGACGATGAGCTCCGTGATCTTACGTCCAATTGGCGGTCGACCTGGATAGCGGCGGTGCCGGGAGCCGTCAAACTTCTGGGCGACTAGCTTGCGAAACCACGCCAGGATTGTGTCCGGTTTGGCGGCCGAGGCCACTGACTTGAGCCCTTGACGTCCGAGACGTTTGCCAAGGACAGCCGGCGTGGAGCGCTCCGGATCGCTCAAAAGAAGACGGGACGGCAGATGGGCTCGCAGGATTCTATTCTCTGCGAGGAGGAATTCATTCCGCTGCAGAAGCTGCTGATTGACCATCCCGGTCACGTACGCTAAGAGGCGCGCTACTTGGTTCTTCTTCATCGAAACGCACCATCGTACGTTCTTTGTCCTCAGCACATTCGAGTTTTTTGACCGAACGAGCTTTTACAAGCACTTTGGGAGCAAAGACGAGCTACTCATGGAGTCGCTGCGGCAGGCCTTCCGGGAAGTCGAGGACACCTTGGTTGGCGCCGCCGAAGAGTCGCCTCCTCAGGCTGCCTGGAAGGGGATTGTGAACGTTTACTAAGCCGGGAATATTGCGAGCACGCCGGCCGCGGCTGTCCTCTGACAGCACTGTCTCCGGAGCTGGCACGGTCCGGCAAGCGGATGAGGAGCCAGATATTCGCCGAACTTGTGAAGTACAAAGATCGAATGCTTCCCTTTATGCCAGGGCAGCGAGCTAGCGATAAAGAGCGCGCCTTCTTTGTGATCTTTTCGACCATGGTCGGAGCCGTTGAGATTGCAGGCATGTTGCCCGATCGCTCGGCCCAAGAAAAGGTCCTCGCAAGCGCACGAGATTTTCTCTTGAGCAGCTTTTGATTCCTCAATCGATAGGGCCGCGGCGGAGCTGTCGGGAACCCAAAAACATGTACGCTGAACCAACGTGACGTCAAGCGGTTCTCAATTTGCTGCGGAAACAGGACGACAGCTTTAGTTCGCAGTAGTATTCGAAACGCCAAACCATGCGTTATGAAAAGAAGCGGGAAGTACGCAAACAGGACAAATTAACTCGCCCCAAACAAGCCGGGTGTATTAGGGAGTGATATCACGGCTCCCTGTTAAGAACGAAAGAGCAGGTCCGCGGTTCCGAAGATATTGAATACCCAGGTTGCCACCACGTCAGTGTCGATCAGATCGGGGGCGCGTCAGTCGGGTTTCCTTGTGATACGTGCCAACCATGCGATGATTCCCTCTGGTCCCAGGTTGGTATCGAGCTTCTTCATCTCGATCGATTCGATCTGCCAGCCGCCGCTGAAACTCTGCCGGATCTCCTGCTGCGTGACACGCCGTGGGCCGAAGTCACCGGGCTGGTGCTCGCTGAAGCACAGCATGAAGTAACGTGTGCCAGGACGTGTCACAACATTGAGGCTTTCGACGTAAGCGGCCCGGTGTTCGTCGCTGAAGACGTGGAACAAGCCGCTGTCGAGCACGGTATCGAACTGCTCGCCGATCGACGCCAATTCGAGCGCGTTGTGGACCAGGAAGCGAACATTCAGTCCGCGTTCGCGTGCCTTGCGTTTGGCGATTTCGATGGCCTTGGGAGAACTGTCGATGCCGACGGCTTCCAGGCCATGCTGCGCCGCGATCAACGCGTGCTCGCCGGTGCCGCAGCCAATATCCAGGACTCGCCCGCGTAACTCCCCGGCATCGGCGAGGGCCTGGAATGCGGGCTGCGGCCCACCGATATCCCACGGAGGTGTTCCCGAGTACATCTCGTTGAACTCTTCGGGTGCATGCACATCGCCGCGAGGAGATTCACTCATAGGCTTCAGTCTACAGGTTGAATTGATTTTCGATTAGACGGATGTCGCCGGTTCGCTTCGGCGACCTCTAACCGTAGCCGTTTTTGTGTCAACGGGTTGACCGCGCTTCTTTGGCGGTCGATCAGGCACACCGCGCCAGCTCCGCCGACACGCGGAGTCTGTTTGGATTTTGATTCCGTAATGTCCGGGAATTCGGCCGCGAGTGCCTTGAATAATCTAGTCGGCCGTTAACGGAGACGTTAAGACGACCGTATCAACGTTAAACCAGAGCTGTCCGGTCCAGCGTTCACGTTTCGGATACTACGCGGTCAACAGCATGGAAAACCTTTTCCGGCGTGACGTACAGCAACCCTAAATTATTCACGATTCTGGTTGGTTTTGGCTCCGGAAAACAATTGTGCGTTCTCAGACTTCCGCGCGCCGTTTCGTAAGGTCGAGGCAACACGTTACAGATCTCTGGCTAAATCCTTGATTCCGCATAAGCTGACATTGCCGGATGCACAGCGAGATGTTAGATGATCGAAGCGATGCAAACAACGCTGATCATTCTGGAAACAGTCTTCTTGATTCTGAGCATTCTCATTGCTCTTGCTCTCTTTTCCGTGGCCGCCTTGCTGCTTATGCGGATGGTGAGAACCAAACGCGATCACAAGAGACATCCCGAAACCAGCTTGGAAGTCACTGACCTCGGGCAGGAGTTGACCGATCATGCTCACCAGGTAAATCGCAATCTACTGCCCAAGAAACAATGGAAAAAACTGGCCAAGTATAAGCGCGACAAATCGTACGAAAGCACGGTGTTTGTCCTTGATTTTCAGCCCAAGCTGAGAGCCCGCGAAGTGCGGTCGTTGCGCAAAGAGATCGACATCATTACTCAGATCGCCACGCCGAAGGACGAAGTGCTGGTGCGTATCGATTCATCTGGTGGCACCGTCAACGGTTATGGCCAGGCTGCTTCTCAGCTCTTGCGAGTGCACGATCTCGGAATTCCGTTGACCATCTGCGTGGATGAGATTGCAGCATCCGGAGGCTACATGTGTGCGGCCGTGGCCGACAAGATCATAGCCGCACCGTTCGCGTATATCGGGTCCATAGGTGTAGCAGCCGGAATGCCTAACTTTGTCGGTCTTATGAATAAGATCGGCGTGCGTTATGTCGAACTCACGGCAGGCGAGAACAAACGTACGCTGACACCTTTCTCTGAGCCCACGCCACAGAAGGAAGCTGTCGAGCAGGAGCGTCTCGAAGCCATCCATGCAGCTTTTAAAGATTTGATTAAGAAGCGGCGGCCGAATCTGAACATCGACCGAGTTGCAGACGGAAATTACTGGCTGGCAGTCGACGCCAAGGAACTAGGCTTGGTCGACAACCTACAAACCAGCGATGAGTACCTGATTCAACAGTCCAAAGCGAATCGCCGCATACTCAAGATCAGTTGTGAGGCCGGACGACAAAAAATCGTTTCAACTTTGCTCGACGCTCTCGAATAGTTTTCGATCACAGATCCGCCCACAAAAATCTCGTAATTATCCGAAAATTCGTCCGCCAGTGTCTTCAACCACTTAGCGGCCCGTTACAGGCGGCGTTACGAGAACGTTATCAACGTTAAATCAGTGTAGGCAGAAGCAGTTCGAGTTTTCGGACCTTACGGGATCAGTAAACGCCTGTCGACTCCATCGGAACCGTGCCTATTCGACAGCTCTCTAGCCAATCAGCCAACTCGTTGAGATCGGCCGTGAACGAGCCGAATGACCGCACCGGCTCGCTTGCTCGATCTGGCGGCACGGCAACAAAGATCTCTTCGGCACATTGACAACCCAGACGCATCAAAACAGCAGCTTCAGCCCCAATTGAATGCGTCGCGGGTTGTCCGCCGAGGTCACTTTTCCGAACGCTGGCGAACCGACGAAGTTATCTGGCAACCAGTAGTTCGTGTGGTTCAAAAGATTGAATACTTCAAACCGGCACTGCAGAACCACGCGCTCTGTAAACCCAGTGTTCTTGATCAGCGACACGGCTATTGTCTGCGAGCCAGAACCCCGGACTATGTTTCCTCCGGCGTCGCCGAAGTTACCCCGAGGCGGGATCACGAATGCGTTCGTATCAAACCATCTCTCTGCCGAAGGGTTTGCGAAATTCGGGTTGCGAACAGCATCGGGCCGGTCATTGGCGCCGAAACCGAGAATATTCGATTTCCCGGTGTTGCTGTTGTCGAAATCGGGCAACAGCGCTACCGTGACAGGAGGACCGGTCTGGAATGTCACAATGCCGAAAGTCTGCCAGCCGCCAAGCAGTTTGCCGCGAAACGGAATGTCATAGCCGTAGCTAATCACCATTCTGTGGCGGATATCGAAATTGGATACTCCGCGCTCAGCCCGCAGATCATAACTGTTCTGGGGGAAGTTCGGATCTCCGGTTGAAGTGAAGACGCCCGAAGCGTTGTCAATTGACTTCGCATACGTGTACGAGACCAGAGCACTCAATCCACGCCGTAAGCGCTGTTCAAATCGAAGTTGAAAGCTGTTGTAGTTCGAGTTGGCCCCGGATTCCAGTTCATTGATGGTATCGAAGGCCGGAATCGGACGCTGATAAGTCGGCGCGTCAGAAGGACCCGGTTGATTGATATCACGCGCCTGGTATAAGCGTGTTCCTTTCGAGCCCACATAATCGGCCTCCAGCATGCGATTCGATCCGAGTTGGCGCTGAAAGCTGAAATTCCAATGCTAAATATAGGGAGTTCGCATGTCACGCTGAAAAGAGGTGGCAGCAAGCGGTAGGCCAAGCGGGAAGTCATCCGGGAATGGGTTCGCGAGAGTCAGCGTGTAAAGGCGCGGAACCGGGAAGAAAACGTGCAGGTCGAAATAGGGTGGACTGAAGTAGAGTCCTTCGCCGGGGGCGAGCGAAGGTTGATCGTAATAAATGCCGTAGGCGCTTCGTAGAACCGTCTTGCCGGTTCCGTCCGCCGACCACGAGACGCCGATTCGTGGAGCGAAGTCCTTTCGGTCGGGGTAAAAACCGCCGCGGGGCACCTCGTTCGTTCCGACGCGAACGAGTTTCTGAATTGAGGGATCAAAGAGAACCGCACGGTCTTGAGCGTCCGCGGGAGGCGTGTTGTACTCATAGTGCAGGCCGAGCGTCAGCGTAAGATCCGGACGGACACGAAAGTCTTCCTGCGCAAACCCCGCGTAGCTTCTGGCACGGATATGTTCGGCGTTGTCCAGCCGTGCAACGCCAGTGGTTGTCGGGTAGCCGAGCAGAAGCTCGGCCAGCGAGTTACCAACCAATAATCCACTGAAACTGAGAAAGCCGCGCGCCTCCGCGTCACGGTAGGCATTCTGCTGGAGAATCCGGAAATCGAGTCCGAAACGAAGTAAGCGCCGTCCGCGATTCCAAGTCAGGTGATCCAGATACTCGTACGTGTTTGCGATACCCCGCTGCGGCAGCGTGGCGTCATCACCTATGGGCGAAAATCCCGGAAGCGTGATGAAACTCAGGCCGTTGTCGCGCGGATTGCTCGAAATCACTGGTAAGCCGACCCGTGCATTGGTGTTAGTCGCGACACCCTGCTGGATAAGATTCAACGCCACACGCACGAGCCCGCTGCGCATTTCGTTGATCAGTGAAGAGGTAAAGAAATGAGTCTCGCTGAGCATCGCGTTCTGTGCGCGCCGCGGAAGGTTTACACCATAACCGGGAAGCTGCGAATCGCTCGTACTTACGAAGGGCTCATAAAGAGCGCGATCGGAGAAACTGTAGCGAGCCGAGAGGTCCGAACGCCGAGACAGGGAGTGATCGATGCGCAGGTCGAACTGGTCCTGCTGATCGGTTTGTACCGGCGAGCTGATGAAGTTTTGGCCTGCAACTGTGCGGTTCGGGATCGGATAGAGCGCCGCGATCGCAGCTCCCACGGGCGATTGATACGACTTCGGAATCTGGTTCCCGGGAAACGGCTGTCCATTCAAGGGACTTACCGGCGGATTTGCGCTTCGCGAAAAATCGCCATTTCGCTCATCGATAGTCGGAACGTTGGCGATTGTCCATCCCGTAAACTCGGATGAAGCTGAAAATGGGAAACTTGAGCAGGTTCTCTCCAACCGCGGTTTTGTCTGCCTTGTGGGCATTTCTCGCGGCTTCCTTGCGCAGCCGGGCCGCACTACAAATCGAGATCCTCGCGCTCCGTCATCAACTCAACGTGCTTCAGCGCTCCGTCAAACGCCC
>JAFAUR010000659.1 GCA_019243205.1 Acidobacteriaceae bacterium
GATGTTGTTGCTCAGCGGGTTTATATCAGCCTTGCTGCTGTAACAATTGTCGGCGGATTGGCATTCGAAGTTCAATGCCGCGGTCCAGGACGCGAACGCTCCGGGAATTGCCGGCAGGCCATGATTGGGCAGCTCGCTTACTAAGCCACTGCTATCTTGCATCCAGACCACTACCCAGAACACCAACGAGACGTTGCCGCCTTGGATGTCAGGGAAATGGCTCGCATCGCCCGTATTAAACTGTGTCCCCAAAAGTGTCCAATTCGGCTGGTCTGAACTGGTATCGAATTTGGAGATGGGTCCCGTCATCGTTACCTCGCTGATGAGAGTGCTGGCGCCTTGGGGATCAACGGGTTTTGCGTTATTCGTATCCCAGAGCATGTAGTAGAAGCGCGCATGCACCTGGGTACCCCCGGGCATGTCGGCCAGGCTGTAGTTGTAAACGCGTGCGCTGAGATTGAGCACATCGCCTGACTTCGCAACCTCCAGTTGCGGCCCTTGGTTCTGGAAGTTTTCGTTCTGGGAATTAGACTTCGCAATGAAGAAGCCTCGCATGACATGGAAGTCATCGCCCAGAGGATCATTAGGTGTGGGTGCATTGAGCGTCACGCAATCATATTGCGACGACGGAGCGCCTATTGCTAAACAATTGCTCGGAGGTTCACCTACGAGTGAGGTAGGCGTAAACGTCCAACGCTTGGGGTGATTCAGCGCCACATCCGGATTACCGGTATAAGCCTGTCTCCACCACGTTCCGGCTCCTTGACTGGTGTTCAGCGGATCCACCGTATACATCGCATACAGCCGGCCGAAGGTTTGCACGGAGCTTGTATCGCCGGTGTTCGGCGGCGAGTCGACCACATCCGGTCCGGGCATGGTGCCCATGATGGACGGCGAAACGAGGTAACCGTAGTTCGCAAAATTAGCCACGGTCCCCGGCACCTGAATTTTCAGGCCGGTTGATGATGCCACCTGATTGGAACTTTCGCTCAGCGAACTGAGGCCGTAACTCCCGCTGAGATCGAGGCTGTAACCACCTCCCGCACTGATCCCGGCGAACCCAACCGCCCCGTCCACGGAGAAGTTGTTATCAAACGAGTAGTCCTGGTCAAAACTGGCAGTCGAGCTGTTGTGGCTTTGCCCGCTCCAAACGGCGTGTTCCGTCACGGCTCCGGAAGTGCTCGCAAATGTGACGCCGTTCGTCAGAGATGTTAAATTCGGAAAGACCGCCCGCAACTGCGCCGCATTGGCTGGATACGAAAGAATGTTGCCAGGCTCCCAGGGAGGCTGATACCACGGCAGGTTGGCGCCGGGGCTCGTAATCGTCTTGGCATCCCCGTTGGGAGCTGAAAATTGAATGGTCAGTGGCACCTTCTGGTTCGCTTGGCAATTGGGCGTGGCAGCGGGACAGACCGTTTTGCCAATCACCGGATACACCCAGATGTTGAACTGAGAGTCGGTGTAGACGATCTGATCCCCGAGGCCCGTCGTCGTCGAAAGAGTAAAATCACTTTGCGTAAACGTGCCGTGCGTTCCTTCAGACGCTCCCTTCAGGTTCTGAGCGGCGGTCAACGTATCGCTCACCTTCAGGCCCTCTCCGGCATCCGGGTCACCCACCGTCAAAGAGCCATTCACGCTCTCCTGCGCGCCAAAGGACCAACTGGTCTTGTTCGTCGTACTCGTCGTGGTTTCGCTTGAGCTCTCCTGGTCATAAGTCGTATTGAAGGCGTCCGGAACCGCGCTCACATTCAAGACTTCGGCCGGGGCCCCACTCAGCGGAGCCGGACTGATGAAATCCACGTGCATTGGAGGCGCACCGACGACGACAGTTGGGCTGATTGCGCTGTCGATGGTGATCTTGGTCGGCTCGCCCAGCATGAGAGAGCGGCCCTGCACATCCGTCGCGGCGAAAGATACCGCCGCGTTTGTATTGAAAACATTTACGGCGACACTGTCCGGATTCCCTATGTTGAAAGTATTCGGGTCGACGCTGTAGATGTTCATCGAATACTGGATGTTATCGGGGAGGTTCACCGCGCTGCAGTACAAAAAAGCGATTTGGGAGTTCGGATTATGATCGGTCTGCCCCGGAGTCGACGGATCGGGCTGGCGATGGTCGAAGTTGCCTACCTGTATTCCCTCAGACGCGGCACAGGCAAACTGGTTATAACCGACTCCATTGTGACTGGTGAGCGTCAGATTGTTACGGTCAGCCGAGAGGATCCAAAAGAATTTGCCCCCGGCGCTTGTGCTTGATTCATGGAACACAATCTGGTCGTAAGGATTATTCGGCAATCCAAACTTGCCCGCTTCGACTTGAAGGTACCCGACCGGCACCGGGATCGTCGACACTGTCAGGGCAGGCCCTTCCTTTGGTGTCAGCGTGTTTGACGCAAAATCAATGATTTCGGCTATGGGTGATCCCGAGTCTGTCGCGAATGTAACCGCGAGCTGATCGTGATTCAAGGTGGTGAACTGGCCGCTGCTCATCGAGGCATGCGTAATCGGGGTGCTCGGGGAAGCGCCAGGCGTGGTCAGAACCAAAGTAGCGGCAGGGGTGACGGCCAAGCTCTTCGGGTCAACGGTATAGATCACGAGTGCTAGGCCGCCGGCGCCCGGTTGGCCGTTCGGTATCACGGTGAGACCGGCGAGTTCCTTCCGTCCGTCCCCGTTGAAATCTCCGGCCGCCATGGCTTGCAGCGAATTCAGGTTGGCGAGGCTGTCATTGAAGCCCTTACTTATGTCGGTCGGATCCTTCGGACCTATCACGAGGATCCGGCCGTCGTCGAAGCCAAGCGCCAAATCGTCATAGCCATCCTGGGTGAAGTCCGCCACGGCTCCGCAGTTCACTTGCGGATAATCACCTTGTCCGAGCGGTGTCCACACAGCACCTCCGCTAGGGACTTGAGCAATATTCTGAATCCAAAGCGGGAAGAGGCTGTCGTTGTAGTAATACAGCGTGGAAATCGTGACTGCTGACGGCTGGTCGAACATGTGAGCCGAGAACTGCCGTACCGGTTTCGGCTGGTACGTGAATGGAATGGGCTTCACAACGAAACTATTCTGGGCAGTCTGGTTTGAATTCGACGTCTGGATTTGGTTAAACACGGCCCCGCCGTAGCCGGGATCTATGGTGACAATCTCCAGGTCCGTCACCTGAAGTAGGGTCCGCTGGCCGTTTAAGAAATCCGAAACGTGGCAGTAATCCGGACCAGATGTAACCGCAGGGCAATTCGTCTGCGCCTGCACCGGTACGCTCGCGAGCGCGGCCACAAGCCCACCCGCCAGCAGCGTCGCTTTCCGTCGGCGGCCGCAGCTGACCAGCAGCAAGGCCAGGCCCACGCCCGCCAAGAGCAGGGCCGAGGGTTCAGGGGTCGACGCCGCCGCCGATACGCTCGCCACATTCACAAAATCCACCGTCCAGTTCCCATTCCGGCAGCGGCCGGCACTGCCCGAAATGTCCCGGAACATGTTGCCCGGACACGGGCCTCCGGCGGCAAAGCTTGAGTTCGCCGTAAAGTTGTGGTTCCCCTGCTCGGCAAAGCCATCCGCCAGGTCGCTGATCGAGAAATTATCGAACTGCGTCAGAGCGACGATGTAGTTGCCGGGCGTGAGACTCTCGGTCAAGCGCGCATCGGCCGCCAGACCTGTTCTCGGGTCTGTAGCAACGCCCGCTCCGTCATCGTTGTCGTCGATAAAGCTTCCCGATGCACTGAATAGCGTCAGGATGGTGTCGAATCCGCCGCTCGGCACCACGGTGCCGGTCGAGGTCGTGCCGCCCGCGTAACCGTAGCTGCGGATATCCACAGACCCAGGGTTCGCGACGGTCAGATTAAATAACTGCACGGCATCATCCGTGCCGATGGCTCCCTCAAGTGCAACGTTGGCTGCCCGAGCAGGTCTCGACACCAGAGCGGTGCCGAGCGCCATTGCCAGGCAAAGCACAAGACTGCCTTTCTTATTCCGAAACATCCGAGAATGCTCCTTCCGCTTTCGTTTACTGAACGCGCATCGCGCTTCAGCCGGTAAAGCGCAGAAGCCGGAAATTCCGTATCATCCGGCCCGTCAACCTTGAAAGTTACGGAAAACGCCTAACATGTCTGTGTTGACTCACAATTGCCGCAACTTAGCCCCGGATGCGATCGCCCGTTACGCCTGGCTCGGCGATGCTGTCCTGACTCTGCACTCTCGC
>JAFAUR010000938.1 GCA_019243205.1 Acidobacteriaceae bacterium
GCTCCGCAGGTGACCTGACAGCGAGCCAACCGGCTGGTACGCAGGGACTCCTGCAAACGGCTTGGCATGGAATGTCTCTTTGAACTCGCCCTTGACTGCATGCTGTGCCTGCGCCAGGGAACAAAACGCCAGTGGCAGCACCACGGAACTGAGTGCAAAAGTTGCCCGGTAACATCGTGAAAGATTCAAAGTCATCGCCTTCTTTTCCCGGCAGTGATCATAGAAGAAGCGACATTAACGAACTATGAATGCTGGCGTTCTGCCTTAGCATTCGTTTAAATGGTGGGCCTATGCTCCGTTTCACATCGCTCTTAACTGAGGAAGTTGAAGATGACATGCCCCATACTGTTCCTGCTTTTCGTTGAGTTCTTCATTTCCGCTTTGCAAGGACAGGAGCCGCCTGCGCTACCCAGGTACGAGCCGAAGGCCCATCTTTCCGGAGTCATTCGCGTTTGGGGAAGTACTGAGATGGCCGGGGTCCTGGACAAGTGGGAACAAGGATTTCGCTTACATCAGCCGCAGATCCGGTTTGATGACCACCTGTATGGCACGGCGTCTTCTATCGCCGGGCTATATACGGGAGTGGCCGATATTTCCCTGCTTGGCCGCGACATTTGGCCGATTGAGAAAACTGCCTTCGCATCCGTTTTTCATTACGACTCGACCGGCATACAGGTCGCGACGGGCAGTTACGATATTCCGAAGGCGGCCTATGCGCTGGTCGTGTACGTGAACACAGCAAATCCGCTGTCTCGAATGACTCTCGAACAGCTAGCTGCGGTGTTCGGCGTTCCCAAAGCGGGGGACGGCCGATCGCTTCAGAGTTGGGGCGATTTGGGGCTTACGGGGCGTTGGTCGTCGTCGCCCATACACCTTTACAATTTTGACTATGACAATGACAAATCCTTGTTTTTTCGTCGCAGGATTTTTGACGGGCGTTATTACTGGAGAGATAGCACCAAAGAATTCGCAAACCGTGCTAATCCTGATGGATCTGTAACGGATTCTGGGGATTTGATTCTGAGTGCCCTGGCAAACGACGCGCTGGGAATCGCTGTTTCCAATCCACACTATGCGAACAGTCGGGTAAAACCGATCGCACTCTCTGCAAATGGGAAGGATTACATTCTGGCCGACCGAACGAGCGTGATGGAGCGCACGTATCCATTGAGCCGCCCGGTCTGGATTCACTTCAATCGTTCCCCTGCGCAGCACGCTGACCCAAAAATCGCGGAATTTCTGCGATATGTCTTAAGCCGCGACGGTCAGACCGATGTCTTGCATGACGGTACGTATCTGCCGCTGCCTGCGAGGATTGCCGAGGGGCAGTTGACCTGCGTCGACGGCTGTATACATTAAGACGCGCTTCCTATAGACATGCCGAGTAGTACCGTTTGTTTTTACAAGGAGCACCTCGCCAACAGTCCCTAGGCGGAGGTATCTTAGATAACAACCAAGAAAGGTACGCAGTCCTTGTGAGATTGCTGATAGCCGAAGACGAACCGGAGATGGCCAGGTTCATTGCCAAGGGCCTTCGCGAACACAGCTATGCTGTTGATGTCGTTGACAACGGTGAGGCGGCGCTAAATGAAGCGCACGTTTACGATTACGACGTGATTATTCTCGACGTGAATCTGCCCAAGAAGGACGGTTTCTCGGTTTGCCGCGAATTGCGCGCGAAGGCCTTCACAGGCGCAATTCTCTTGGTTACTGCGTTTGACGATTCAGAAGACGTTGTTTGCGGACTGAATTGCGGCGCTGATGATTACATTTCAAAGCCTTTCGACTTTGGCGTGCTACTGGCTCGCATCCATGCGCTGCTAAGGAGGGCCAATCGCGTTTCACCCAAGGTGCTCTCCTACTGTGATCTGAAACTGAATACCTCGGATCACACCGCGTGGCGAGGCGGCCGGTGCATCCGGCTTACTGCAAAGGAATATGCGTTGATCGAACTGTTCATGTTGCATCCGAATGAGCCTTTACGACGCGAGGCAATCGCCAGGCATGTGTGGAACGAGGCGTTCGATCCTTATTCAAACGTCATTGACGTATATGTAAACCGCCTGCGAAACAAGATCGACACGGGCTTCGAATTGCATCTGCTGCATACGCTCCGGAATGAGGGCTATATCCTCTCGAATCGGCACCAATACGCCGTTCCGGCGAGCTGCTCTTAATGACGGGGTTTCGAGGGTACCTCCTCCTTCATTTCCAACTTCGCGAGAACCACAAGATGTCCGGGTAACGGTATCGAAATCGTGGATCCCTCCTAGACATCGCCATCCATCTTGATCCAAAGCTCAAGAAATTTCTTTGTGCAGAGAAGAGTTTCGTCGTCGGCAGGTGGCTCATAATGATTGATCTTTATCGTCATCGCCTGCTTGTCGGGCGTCAACTCAAACTCCCAGACAGACGTTACGTCCCCGCGGGTCCGTGCTCTTTGCATGCATTCAAAGTTGGCCCGCTGCCCCGCATGACCTCGCCGTAATTTGAGACTTGTGACTGCCCCGTGAATACGAGCGAGCCTGCTACTTTCGCCACTGCTTTCATCATTCCCGCCATACTTCTGTCCTCCTTCGGGAAATGTCACTGCTTAACAGCTCGAGCGTGCAGATTTATATCCAGATTGAAAGCAGTATGCGCCACATTTGTCTATCTCTTGCCGGTCGTCGGCGATTAACTTTCGCGAATCGACGCAACAGCTTCGTTTTCGCAAACGATACGAATGGTTCTGACGAGGAGGACACGCGCACCTTGCTTCTATCTCTTGTCTCCGTTCGCGCAAGCCGGACGAGATCGTCTATGCTGACGATGCCAAATAAGACGCCTTCGTTATCAATGACTGGCAGTCGCCGAATTCCCATGGCGCTGCATCTGTTCCGCGGTCTCAAATAAATCCTGGG
>JAFAUR010000008.1 GCA_019243205.1 Acidobacteriaceae bacterium
CGGACGGACGGGCAGTGTGGGCGGAATATGCGGCAGGGCATAGTCGGTTGATGATCGGCACAGCAGGGAAAGTGCCGGCATCGTTTCTTAGCACGAGCGAAGACGTTTCAGGACCGATGACCGCAGTGGGCCGGGATGCGATTGCGTTTCTCATCCGTAAGCCGCGCCCTGCTATCGGCCTCGCGACGCTCGCCAATGGGCGAATCATCAATCGCATCTCATTCGATAAAGGTCCCATTGAACAGATGGCATCGTCGCCGGACGGAGACACGCTCTATCTTGCGGCCGCCGGAAGCGTTTGGTCGGTGAGCTCGGCAGGTCAAGTGCGTCGCGTTTGCGCGGGTAATGGCGTCAGTGTGGAACCGGGAGGACGGACCCTGCTGGTCGAACTCCGAGAAACTCCCACGATGAAACTGATCCGGGTTCCGTTGAATGGCGGGGCTCAGCAGGAGATCCCTGGGCTGGGTCCGCTGACTTTGGGGTTGGGCATCGACAATGAAGGCGTACAGGATGGGCGCCTGGCGGCACCGGGCAGCGCACCGACGTGGTATTGGCCACCCGCGCTTTTCGACCTCGCTAGCGGGAAATCGCTGCGGATTCCCCTGGAATACGTCAACGATTTTCATCACATGTCCTGGACACCCGATGGCAAGATAATGGCCTGTGCATTGGCTTGGCGCTCCAATATGTGGAAGTTCAAGCGCGTTTCGCGTTGAGGCTTGCTTTGTCATCAGTCAATCGCATGCCAACGAGAATCGCAGGGCTGCGCAGACCTCTCTCATGCGTATATCGTTCAAATTCGCAACTCGCTGGCCTAGACGATCCTGTGAAATCGTAACGGCATTGTGCAAATTTACTGCGCAAGGTCCTTTCATGCCGTCTTCTACACCCAGCGCCACCTCCGAAGGCACCTCGCGGATTGTGGAGGTAATTGGGGCAATCGTTACCGTTGAGAGATGGCCCAACGCGCCGTCGCGGGTCAGTATCAACACCGGTCGTTGTTTGTCCGGCTTTTCAAATCGGCAGAGGTGGACAGCTCCGCGATTCAATCTTCCGGCCAAGCCGCTGCATCCTCCCAGGGTAAGTATTCCTCTTTCCTCTGCGGTTTAGCGTGATAACCACGCCGATCGCGCTCCTCAAGGTCACGGACGTGCAAACGCTTCAGGTGCTCTTCCAGGGCCTGACGAATCAGGGCCGATCGGTTCACTTTTCGTTTCTTGGCCGCGATGTCAGCCGCCTTTAAAAGCTTTTGGTCAAGTACTACTTGAATGATCTCCACTGTGGAGTCCCTTCCACAGTATAACCAACATACAAGCGCCGGTCCAGCATGGCAAAGATGCAAATTAGTACGTGGCGCGGGGGGCCTGTACCGAGATGTACAGCAGGCTGAGCACGACCGCTGAGGCTAGGGTAAACGGCTGCGGTCCGACCGAGTTCCGCTGGTCGGCCAACTGATGAACCGGCTTTTTACCGACTGATTTACCAGACGCGCGAATCCGCGGGCGAACCTTCTTTATCGCCCGCGGAATGTTGTCCTTCACTCGATTTTGCCCCTGCATCGTTAGCGCGGCGCGAGTTTGATCGAGACCATCGAAGCCACGCTCAACTTGTGCTGCAGGTTCTTTTCCACTGAGCGTTCGCTTAACGAGTATGCAATTGCGCTGCCCGGCGGGGCGATCTTGGCCAGTACGCATTCTTTGCCGTAGCAAGCAAACGTAAGGTGAGGCCTGTCGGGTGAGCCGTTCTCGCGGATTCCCCCCGTGACCAAGACGCCGCGGCCATTCGCGTTTCGTAGCGTGAAAAGGGAGCCGCTAGCGTCGATTGATACCAGTTCATAGTGTCCCGCGGACATCACCGTTTGATTGGCAACGAACGCGAAGGGGATATCGGCGGCTGTGCGATTATCCTGTGCGCCGAGGTGAGCTACAAATGGTCCAGCGATTCCCGCTGCCATCAAGACACTTGTCATTATGCGTTTCATGTTCAATCTCCTTTGGGTTTCTTCCTGAGAGTTCGGTTTGTTTTCCTCTCTCATCCAACACGGCGGGAAAGCGGGCGAAAAACTCTAACACGCAGGCAAATTTTTTTGCACAATGTAAGGGCGCTACCAGCCATGGCCGACACCCCTGCCTCGAACGTGACCGGGCTGCTGCGCGCCTGGACGGATGGCGACAAAGACGGCCATGATGTATGAGTGAGGCTCTGTGGAAGCGCGTCGAGGATCTGTATCACGCAGCTTTAGAGTATGCACCGGCGGAACGGGACGCCTTCCTCAATTCAGCGTGCGGCGACGATGTGGAGTTGCGGCGAGAAGTGGATTCGCTGCTCCGTCATAACCAGGACGAGAGCCTGTTCGAGAAGCCGGCCTGGGAAGGCGTGTTTGAGGTGACGTCGTCTTCTCCCAATGCAGGAGTTCCGCTCAGCCAAGGCGCGCTGCTCGGGCCGTATCGAATAGAAAGGCTGATTGGCGCGGGCGGTATGGGCGCGGTCTATCTGGCGACAGACACTCGTCTGGATCGCACGGTCGCGATTAAGATGCTGCACCCGGAACATGGCTCGCGTTTTCAGCGTGAAGCTCGCGCTGTTGCCGCTTTGAACCATCCGCACATCTGTCAGCTCTTCGACGTGGGACCGGATTATCTGGTCATGGAGTTTATCGATGGTACGCCGCTGGCCGGTCCGCTGGCGCTCGACCTCGTCTTGGAGTACGCTGTGCAGATCGCCGACGCGCTTTCGGCCGCGCACGCCAAGGGCATCACCCATCGCGATCTGAAACCCTCCAACATCCTGGTGACGAGCGGCGGAATCAAGCTACTCGACTTCGGGCTAGCGCTGCGAAGTGCAGCCCAGGCAGCGTCGACGGTCACTGCGGTTACGGGAGCAGGAATGGTGGTGGGAACCGCCGCCTATATGTCCCCCGAGCAGGCGGAAGGCAAACCTGTCGATGCGCGTTCGGACATCTTCTCGTTTGGAGCGGTGCTGCACGAGATGCTCAGCGGACGCCGCGCCTTCAGCGGCGATTCCGCGCTCGCCATCATGGCCGCGATCTTGCATCGAGATCCTGAGCCATTGCATGCGCCGCCTGCCGTGCAGGCCATCGGGGCGCGCTGCCTTCGCAAATCCCCAGCAGATCGATTTCAATCGATGAGCGAACTGCGGGATGCTCTTGTCGCGGCAAGCGCTCCAGACCGGCGACACCGGGCCGCCTTGAGCCAGCCGGGGAGAAACAAACTGCCGCGCCGGGCAATGCTTCTCGTCGGGGCGTTCTTAGTCGGGGTCATCGCGATTGCGCTCGCCGCCACTTTCATCCGGCAGGAAAGACCGGCGGTCATTTCCAACTACGTGCAACTGACGAACGACGGTCGCCCCAAACGGCTAATTGCAACCGACGGTTCACGAATCTACATGGCGTCAGGGACTGAGCTCTCATTCACGACAGACGAGATATCGGTGGCAGGTGGTGAAGTGAGGCGGATTGCAACGCCTTATTGGGCCTGCGATCTGTCCGCCGACGGTTCCCAGCTGCTGATGGTGCAAGTGAAGGGTGACCCGCATCGCGGCCCACTCTGGGCAATCTCCGTTCTTGATGGCTCGCCACGAAGGCTGGGAGAAACGCAGGGAACCGCGGCCGCTTGGTCGCCTGACGGAACAATGCTTGCGTACGGCGATGGAAGCAATTTGTTTGTGGCGCGGGCGGACGGTAGCGAACCGCGAAAGCTGATCGGCTTCGATCAGCCGGCCGATATCTTGCATGTAACGTGGTTCCCCGACGGAAAGCGCCTTCGTTGTGGCGTCTGGGACCGCCGGAACTCCCTTGATCCTCAGGAAGTGATTCGGGATGTATCGCTGGATGGAGAAGCGTCGGGTCCGATACTGCGCATCTCAAACGCAGATTGGGAATCGCTTCTGGTTGGCCATTGGACGGCCGACGGGAAAGATTTTGTTTTCGCAAAGGGAGGACAACTCTGGACGCTTCCCTCCCAGAACGGATTCTTTTGGCGGCAGCAACGGGATCCGCTCCAACTGACCTTCAGCCCCATGTGGCTGGAGTGCCCGCTGCCCAGCAAGGACGGCAAGAAGTTGTTCGCTGTCGGCCGAATTTTTCGTGGTGAACTGGTGCGGTATGATGCCGTCTCTGGCCAGTTCTTACCTTTCCTCAGCGGGATCTCAGCCGAGTATATAAACTTTTCAAAAGATCATCAGTGGGTTGCGTATGTTGCGTATCCGGAAGGCACGCTGTGGCGCAGCAGGGCAGATGGCAGCGAACGACGGCAACTCACATACCCACCCGGCTACGCCGTGAATCCTAAATGGTCGCCAGACGGACACACCATTGTTTTTTTCGCGCAATTTCCCAACAGGTCGGCCCGCATTTTCACGATTTCGCCCGACGACGGGAATGCGCGAGAGCTCATCCCAAACGACCGGCATGACCAGTGGGACCCGAACTGGTCGCCCGCTGGCAACAAGATCGTGTTTGGAGGTAATTCGCTGACTAATGAGTCAGCCATATACATAGTCGATCTGAGTGATCATCAAGTGTCGGTGGTGCCCGGCTCGAAAGGATTGTACTCACCACGGTGGTCTCCTGACGGCCAATACTTATCCGCAAATTCGGCCGACAACTCAACGGGGTTGTTATTCAGTTTTCGTACGCAGAAGTGGACGGAGCTTGTGAAACTCGGCAGTGTCGGTTGGCAGAACTTCTCGAGTGATAGCCGCTATATCTATTTCCTGGCGGGCCGCGGCACAAGCGCCGTGCTCAAAATCCGGCTCAGCGATGGTAAGACGGAGCGCGTTGCCGATTTGAGGAACTTCCGCTTTACGGGACACTACCCCTCTTCCTCATTCGAGCTAGCGCCGGATAACTCCCCATTGCTGTTCCGGGACGCCGGAAGCTCGGATGTATATGCTCTTGACTGGCAGCCCCGGTGAGTCAACGCCTGAATGACTGGTGGCCGTTGTGAATGAAACGCCGTGGAAGCGCGTCGAGGATCTGTATCACGCAGCGTT
>JAFAUR010000065.1 GCA_019243205.1 Acidobacteriaceae bacterium
GTCCGGGTCTCACCGCAGCGTTTCCCGGTGGAATGGCATTCACGAACTCGTTCCCTGCAGATGTCGCCGGTGTCAGAGCTTTTGGCACGTCGGCTTGCTCCACACTCGCCTGCGCAGTTTTCGTCCGCTTGTAGCCTCCATAAGCAAAGGCCACTAGCAGGAGAAAAGCAAACACTCCGATCGCGCCTGCAGCTCGTTTGCTCACACGTCTTGGTCGAGGAGGTTTTGGATTCAGGTCCAACCCTGACGGCGACGAGATTGGTTCTACTGAGGGCTTGCTGTTAGGGGCGGCTTCTTTATCCTTTTGGCTCACGGCTAATCTCCACCTTCTGAGACTTTCTTCCGCTGCCCAGGACGAGTTGCGCACGGTCGAACAAGCGATCAACGATATAGGTTTGCTGACGCACGCGATAATTCGTCATCTCACCTCTGCCGTCAGCGCCCATCACTAGCAAGACCGGAACCTCACGATGCTGAATTTCTGGCGGCATCTGGATGTAGGTCTTTGCGCCGTCATCGTAGACCCGGATGGGACGAAGATGCTCATTCGCACCGTCGATCCGATACCCGAAATTCAGCTTCTCAACGGCTAACATCGAGGGTGACGCATCGGAATCTCGCCTTGCTTCTTTTGCCGCAATCTGTTGTTCCAGCATCTGCTGATGCCATTTGCGAGCGTTATCGTCTTCGGGGTATTGGAAGGCGATTCGCGCAACATATTCCTCCGGCTTCGATATCAGCCGAAGATAGTATGCCCGGCGATCCGTCGCAATCAGGAGATTCGTGTCGAGTCCAGCCATCGTCGGCTTCAGCACAATCACCGAGGTTGCATCAGAACCCGCGCCGTACATCGCGGGAGAAATGTTCCAGCGGACGGAGTCGCCGATCTGAGGTTCGCCGACAATGTGCTCACCCGCCTGGAGTTCAACAATGCAAACGCGGAGAGGAGCGCAAACCACCGTTGGCAGGCCTGCACCGAAGCTGTAAAGAACGCGGCCATCTGGACTGGCAGCGGGCTGATTGGGCTCACCGCGCCACTTCTCGCTTACCCGTATGGCGGCGAGAGCCGTAGGGCTGAGACTAATTTCGGGCATTGAGCCCGGCTTCGCCGTTGCATCGTTGTTGCCGCCGGAGCTTGCGAATTGTGGTGTAACCGGCTCCGACTGGAGTGACGGGTCTAAAATCCCCATGTCGTTGAGCGCCCCGATCTGAGCTCCGAAGTTGTATTGTCTGATCAACGCCGGAATGTCAGGTTGCGCTTGCCCCTGATGCGGCGATGGGGGAAACGATGGCGTCTGGCCTAAAACGGCGAGGCCAAACGAAAAACCGACACCGATTTTGAATGCGTTGACTCGCATGAATTCTCCTTGCTGAACTCTTTACTGCAGGACACGGGACCAGTTCGCCGAAACCACGTAGAGGCCGAGCGGATTCACCCGAGCGATTCGCTCGTCTGTGGGAGCAGTTGTCGCGACGGTGAACGTGCCTTTCCATCGGTCGGTGCTCTTTACATTTCCATACAGGTCTCGCGATGTCTCAATCCAATCAACCTCGAACGTTCGGTCACTTGTCGGGAGAACCGATCGCACATCCACGCTGACGGTTTCGCTCTGAGCTCGCTCAAAAGGCTGATTAGAGCGATAGAAATCGGAGACGAAAGTCATTGCTGGGCTGTTGTTGGCGATGTGGCTGTAAACACGATCTATCAACTTGCGCTGCGCGATCCCATCTGTCGAGACTGTCCTCAGCTCCTCTACCCACTCGAGGACCGTTGACTTTTTCAGACGTTCGTCGGCGGTTGTTGTCTGGTCGGCCAGGCCGGACACAACCGGTCGCCCGAAGCTATCGATCACAGCGATAAACGGCACCACGCGAGCGCGAGAAGACTGCCAAATAAGACCGCCGGCAAGAACCATTGCGAGCAGCGCGCAGAGGAAAGCCATGGTGCGCCAGTTCCGCGCGCGCGTAATCTGGTCGCCGTAGCGCTCATCCCATTCCCGCCGAGCTGC
>JAFAUR010000148.1 GCA_019243205.1 Acidobacteriaceae bacterium
AAGCGCAGACCTGCATGGCAGGCCGGTCTTGCCGGGCTGGCCGCAACGCTGATTCTATCGAGCGCCGGATATGGCATGTCGCTGAGGCATACGCTCAGCTCTGCCGCCATGGGCGCGGCATTCGGCATTTTCCCCATCACCTGGATCGTTTACTGGGCGATCGTTTTATACCGAATCACCGCCGACACCGGCAAGTTCGAAATCATCAAAGATTCCGTTCAGTCGATCACAGGCGACAGCCGCCTGCAGATGTTGCTGATCGCATTCGCGTTCGGCGCATTTCTGGAAGGCGGTGCCGGCTTCGGAACTCCTGTCGCCGTGGCTGCGGCCATGATGACAGGTCTCGGCTTTTCTCCTCTCGCCGCTTCTGCCATTTGCCTTCTTGCCAATACCGCACCCGTCGCTTTTGGAGCGATCGGAATTCCGATCATCACACTCGCTGGTACAACCGGGCTTCCTCTCGCGAAACTCAGCGCCGATGTGGGACGCGTCTGCGCACCCATCTCGTTTCTCATTCCCACGTACCTCATCATTGCGGCGGTAGGTTGGAGCGCAGTCGAAGAAATCTGGCCCGCGCTTCTGGTCTGCGGCGGAACCTTCGCTGGACTTCAGTTCGCGATCTCAAACTACATCGGCGCGCCCCTCACCGATATCATCAGTTCGCTCAGTGCGATGGCTGCGCTGGTGCTTCTGCTGCGTTTCTGGCACCCTGCTGCCGGCAATCGCAGTTCGCACGCTCACGCCAGTTCTGCGCTGAAACACTTTCACCATTCGGCTCCTCCGACCGGCGTCACGGTTCAGCGGCAAACTACATCCGTCCTGACCGCCCACGCGCGCGCATACACAACGGGCGAGATCATCTCCGCATGGATGCCCTATGTGCTCCTCGTGTTATTGGTTCTTGCCTGGGGTTACAAGCCCATTCAAAGCGTTCTCAATTCCGTGAGCAGCACCTTCGCGTGGCCCGGCCTGCATAACGAAATTCAGCGCATGCCCCCTGTGGTCACAAAGGCCAGCCGATACGGCGCCATCTTCAACCTGAACTGGCTGTCCGCGGCAGGCACGTCTTGCATGTTCGCCTGCATCCTGTCCGCGGCATTTTTGCGCATGAGCATTCGCAGATTCCTGGTTGTGATCGCAATTGTCGGACGTTTGCTGTTCCTGCCCACGGTCACGGTAGCTTCCGTGCTCGCCCTCGCCTTCGTCATGAATTACTGCGGCGCCACAGGAACACTCGGCCTCGCCTTCGCCGCAACCGGAGCCCTGTTTCCGTTCTTCAGCTCTTTGCTTGGTTGGTTGGGAGTGTTTCTGACGGGCTCTGACACTTCGGCCAATGCACTATTCGGCAACCTGCAAGTGGTTACCGCCCAAAAACTCGGCTTCTCGCCTACCCTCATGGCGGCCGCGAACTCAGCCGGCGGCGTCATGGGCAAGATGATCAGCCTGCAAACCATCGCCGTCGCCGCTGCGGCGACGGGGCTCTCTGTCCCCGATCAAGCGAAGCTGTTTCGCTTTTCTTTGCGGCACAGTGTCTTCCTCGCTGCCCTCGTCGGCGTGGAAGTCCTGCTCTATGTCTACGTATTTCATTTGAACTGAAGCCTCGCATAGGAGAACTAACCCATTGGCAAAACTCGGCTTTCTTGGTCTCGGCATCATGGGCGCCCCCATGGCGAGACGTCTCATCGAAGCGGGTCACGACCTCGCTGTCTGGTCTAACGATGCGAAAAAAGCTCGTCGGTTCGCGGAGAGAACTAAGGCCCTGCATTGTGCAACCCCGCGCGACGTCGCGTCTCGAGCGGATTGCGTCTTCCTCTGCGTCGGCAACACCGCCATGTCCCGGGAAGTTGTGCTCGGCGAAAGCGGGCTCGCGTCAGGAGCGCAGCCGGGTCTCGTCATTGTCGATTGCAGCACCATCTCGCCCACCGAAAGCGCGCACATGGCTGCGCAACTCGAAGGGAAGGGAATCGACTTCCTTGATGCGCCTTGCAGCGGTTCCAAAGCCGGCGCCGAAGGAGGCACGCTGACCTTCATGATCGGTGGCCACAAATCTGTTTTCGAGAAGACGCGTAGCTATTTCGAAGCCATGGGCAAGTTGTTTTTCTACTGCGGCCCCCACGGCATGGGTCTCCGCGCGAAGCTCACCCAGAATCTGATCCTCGGCAATTTACTCCAGGCTTTCAACGAAGGGCTGGTCCTGAGTACTAAAGCCGGCGTCGACCCGCAGATCATGCTCGACATTCTGAACAACAGCGCCGCGCGATCCGGCCTCGTCAGTGCAAAAGGTCCCGCTGTGTTCCGCCGTGACTTCAGTACCAATTTCTCCACCAAGTGGCTCGAAAAGGATCTGAATCTTGCTGTAGACCTGGCGGCCGAACTGGGCGTGCACGTCCCCGTCACAGCTCTGTCGCAACAGATGCTCCGTTTAGCCATCGCGCAGGGATACGGCGATGCGGACATGTGCGGCTCCATCCGGGTCTACGAGGAACTCGCAGGAGTGTGCGTCCAGACGCCCGAATCCGTCTCCGCAACCAGCTAGTTTCCCTGACCGGCCACAAAAACCAGGAGATTTTTGCCATGTTGGCGTCCAATCGTTTTCTTTTGCTGAGTGCCCTCGCCTGCGCCTGCGCGTGGGCACAGGTGTCTACCGGCACCATCAACGGCGTCGTTCGCGATTCCAGCGGCGCGACGGTCCCAAACGCCGATGTCACCATCACGCAGCAGGCAACTTCGGAACAACGCCATACCGTCACAAACAACTCGGGAGAGTTCACGGTTCCCTATCTGCCCGTCGGAAACTACGGTGTCACTGTAGCAATGAAAGGCTTCAAAACCATTCAGATGCGTGACATCGTCCTCCAAGTGGACAAAACGGTCAGCTTGCCCGTCATTCTCCAGCCAGGAGACGTCAGCGAATCAGTGGAAGTGGTTGCTGCCGCCCCTCTCGTCGATACGTCCACTTCCTCTCTCGGGCAGGTCATCAACAACCGGCAAGTCATCAATCTGCCTCTCAATGGCCGGAACGTCTGGGCCCTTGGGCTCCTGTCCAACAACGCCGTTCCGATTAAAGGTGTCTCATCCAATCTCCCCTTCGTCGCAGGCGGCGGCCGCTTCCAGACCAACAACATCATGCTCGACGGAATCGACAACAACACCATCGCCACCAACGGCGGAATCGGAGTCAACGGCATCAACTATACGCCGTCTGTCGATGCGATGAATGAGTTCAAAGTCATTACCAACAACTACAGCGCCGAGTTTGGACGTTCTGCCGGAACAATCGTCAGCGCGACTATCAAATCCGGAACCAACCAGCTGCACGGAGTTCTCTGGGAGTTCATCCGCAACGACATTCTCGATGCCAATAACTTCTTCTCCAATGCCGCTGGCCTCCCGAAGCAGCCTTACAAACAGAATCAGTTCGGATTTACACTCGGCGGTCCGGTCGTACTGCCGAAGATCTACAACGGCCATGACAAAACATTTTTCTTCGTCGACTACGAAGGTCTCCGCCGCGCCACATCCGCCTCCTCCACCATCCTGGATATTCCGCCAGAAGCGTTCCGCACTGGAAATTTCTCGACTTACCCGTACACCATCTTCAATCCGCAGACCCGCCATCTCGGACCGAACGGCCTTATCACCGCCTCGCCGTTCCCGAACAACACCATCCCGACTTCCCAGCTAAATCCCGCATCGCTGGCCACTCTCGCGTTACTTCCTGCGCCCAACTACGGAGCGCCTGGCGCTCAGGCCCAGAACTATCTGCACGTCGCAAGCCAGCCCTACGACAGCGATCAGTTCGATATCCGCATCGATCACCAGATCTCGAGCTCCAATCAGCTGTATGGCCGCGTCTCGCGGGCGGTGATCTCCAGCATCAATCCCGGCAACTTCGACGGATTTCTTGGCGGAGGCTCAAACAATCTCAATAACTCGGTGCACTCCGTTCTCAACGACGTCAATGTCTTCACGCCTCACCTGGTAAACGAAGCGCGCTTCGGCTACTCGCGGCACAACGGCAGCCTCGAAGTTCTCGACCAATCACAAGGCGTGCAGTTCGCGAACCAGAACGGAATCGCGATGTATCCTTTCCCGGTTCAGATGTTCCCGCAGATTCTTTTCTCCTACGCCGGCTCCTCTACCGGAGGTTCCACGCAGTTCACTACCCTCGGCTCAGGCGGTCCGAATCTGAACATCGAAAATCTGTTCGAAGGTGCCGACGACCTGTCCTGGACCAAAGGCAGCCACACCATGAAAATGGGCGTCGATGTCCGCCGCGATCGCTTCGACACCCTGTATGGCGGAGGCGAAACAGTTTACGGTTCCATCTTTAGTTCGTCTTCGAATTCCCGTAATTCCGGTGCTCCCCTTGCCGATTTCCTGATGGGTTTTCCCGCGCAGCTTACCGGGACTCAGCTGCTCGATTGGGCCCGCATGCGCCAGCTCTATGCAGGTTTCTACTTTCAGGATGACTGGAAAGTAAATTCCCGTCTTACTCTCAACATCGGTGTGCGCTACGAACTCTATACCCAGCCCGTTGACGCCCGCAATCGCGGCGCACTGTTCAACGCCGCTTCCGGGCAGTTTGTCCTGCCGGGCCAGAACGGCTACTCAGATGCCATCGTCAAAGGACACCATCTCGATTTCGCTCCGCGTCTCGGATTCGCCTATAGCGCCTCAAACCGCTTGACCATTCGTGGCGGCGCGGGCGTGTT
>JAFAUR010000486.1 GCA_019243205.1 Acidobacteriaceae bacterium
CGAAGAACGTCTCCCACAAACTCGGTTGTTGATGTCTCAGGCGGATCATGACTCTATGACGACCTGAAACAAAATCTGGTTATTCTGTTTTAGAAATCAGCCTCTAATCCGCGTCTTTGTGGCACTTCCTGCTCGGATTTTGCACCGGAAAGTAGGCTAGGCACTCCCTTCCTTGGCAACGCTGTATGATAATTTGGCCGTTCAGATGATAAATTGGCCGTTCAGAAAGGAGATCTGAAGTGCGACGTCTGAAAAAAGAGGTTCGTACTGTGCGGCTCCCGGTGTTACGACTCGGGGGCCGACGTCTTTTACCTTCTGGCCGTCAATCCGGTTCTATCGGGTACAGTGTCCAATGTAAACGCGACTTTTTCGGTGCAGGACCTCTTGGCCGGCAGAACCATTACGGTCCTGTTTGAAAACCGTTCTATCACGTCGGTGGCTGGCGGCTTCGCTGACTCCTTCACTGGGGCTTCCCGTCATGTCTACATGATCAGCAACTATATGGCAGGGAACGTATCCCCTGTCCTGAATCTCCAAATTGTGACGAAAACGGGGCCCGACGCGAAGCGCGACTGGCAGTTCCTGATCTCAAACACCGGCACCGGCGCAGCTCAGTCAACGCAGATATCTAAAGTGGCTATCAGCCACGCCTCTGGAAAAGCCTGCACTTCGACCGTTGCACTCGGAGCGTTACCGCTTTCCTTCGGAGACATCGCCGCCGCCGGCAGCGCAACGAAAGATCTGCTCATCAATTTTTCGGGGTGCAATTCGACGTCGAAGTTCAACGTCAGCATCACGGTAACCGCCAATGGAGGATTTCTGAAAACTTTTGCTTTCTCTCGTGTAACGAAATAGTGCCCCTTTTCCGGTTCACGCGAGGGGGATAACGCTCTTCCTCGCATTCGCGGTTGGCAGCGCGATCTTATAAAGGGTGAAGCGCCCAACAGCAAAGTGAAGGTATTTGTGCTGTCCTGAACAATAACTTGAAGACCGAGTGCGGTGAAAAAGCGCGGATGAATTACTGGGCTAAAATTTGCCGGATTAGTTCCTTCTCATCGGCCGGTATGGCTGGGTCATCCAGCTTCGCTCGTAGGTCCGCAAGATACTGCTCATGATCTTGGTCGCTCACTTCCCTGCCCTGCTGCTGACGAAATTGGCGGAATGACTCACCCTCAAAGCACTTTGGGACCGTCTTCAACAGGAAGCCGATAGGATTGACGATCCGGCTCTGTTTAGAACGTGTGAGTGAGCCCTTCTCGTGGACAAAGTGAATGATTTCGTCTTCAGTGCAGTCGGGCGCTCGCGACCGGCATTCGATTATGAGCCGGCGAATCATCTCGTCGTCGACGACTCCGTAATGCTTGAGCGCCCCGTACAGCGCTGTCGACGAATGTTCTAAGTTATTACTGCCTAAATTAGTGGACTTGCGGTCCACAGTGGACAGGTTCTCGTTGTCCACAGTAGCTGTGGTCGGCGAGTCCACAGTGTACACGGCAGGGCTGTCTACTGTGGACATGTGGGCGGTGTCCACAGTAGACAGGTGTAACTGCCGCACGTACACGAATCCTGGCCCGATCTTGGCCACGTGATGGCGACCCTTTTTCATGTGCTGCTCCAGGACAACCTTATAGCTAAACACCCGGTAAACGGTCGATGTGCGCTCATATATGTCGGCCGGCCGGTCGATCGCGATGAAATCCTTTTCTATCAGCTTGGCAACGATCCGCTGGATGGTTTTTTTGGCTAGGCGGGTGCGCTTCGATAAATAGTCATAGCCAGCCTGGACAACCCGGGATGAGCCATTGTCGCTGACAAGCTTTGCGGACCAGAGCGTATCGTAAACAGCCTCCTCCGTCGAGTTAATGACGTCTTGCGCCAGGGAAATCCGCTTCACGCGGCCTTGCGATACCAATTCTCCGCCTTCTGTTATCCACGTAGTGGCGAACCTGGGCGCTGTGGACAAGCTGGACCTGTCCACAGTAGGCAGTTGCGTCATGTCTACAGCGGCCGATTTGTCCACTATGGACAGGCTGGTAGTGTCTACTGTGGGCAGGGACGACGTGTCTACAGTGGACACGTCTGTCGAAATCGGGGCAGGGAATGGCCGTGGGTCCCGCGCAGGAGTCACCCCTTGAATATTGGGAGGTCCATTTGATGCTCCCAACCATAAGTTGCCCCTGCTGTCCTCATATAGGGCCGTCACTCCAGCTACGCCAAAACTGCCGTCCATGCCATAGCATTGAACGCCGGTTCTGCTGATGCTACAGAGTCTCGTGTTGTTGCCTATCGTAAGCCCGGCTTCCCATATGGTGCCCGAGGCCCATAGGGTTCCTTCAGCATCCTCGAGAAGTGTATTTACATCGTGTCCGTCGAACTGTGGATAGTGCGTTAGCGTTCCATCTTTCAAGCTCACAAGTCCCTTAGCGGTGCCGAGCCAGAGAGTTCCATCGCGCGCCGCAGCGAGTCCTCGAATATCGTTGCTGGGGAGATGCTCGCCCGTAGGTGCCTGCCACAGTACTGCGCGCACACCATCGAAGCGAAGCAAGCCGAATTCCGTAGCGAGCCAGAGATAACCGTCAGGTGTCTGGGCAATAGCGTGAATCTCGCCCTTGAAAAACCC
>JAFAUR010000674.1 GCA_019243205.1 Acidobacteriaceae bacterium
TCTGGCCATTTCTTCGGAACACTTTGATCTTCGCTGTTTGCACTGGCCATTCGGAAGCACTCCGCCGCAACGCCATCGTTCCTAGGGAAACTGGATCGCTATACCGGGTGGCTTCCAAATGCTCTTTTCGAATTTTTTGTAGGCACACTCTAGTAACCCGCGCTCCGCTGGCCTAGTAGCCCGTCTTCGCCGGTTCCACCTTCTCAGCTTCAGCCTTCTCGGCCTTCGGCAGCTTGAAGTACCCCACTACGCCGATTCCGACCAGCATCGCAGCGCTTGCATAATAGAGGTTCGGAATCCCAATCTTCTCCGCCACCGGACCAGCGACGAACATCGAGATCACCTGCGACCCCGCGACCAACGACATCAGGCAGCTCATCACTCGTCCCAATAGTTCGTGCGGCGTCTCATGCTGGATCAGCGTCGTCGCCGTAATGAAAATCGCGGACGCGGACAAGCCCAACCCGAGCATTCCCGCCGCGGTCGATCCCATGGTGCCGAACGCCGCTGTGGTCAATACCGCTATGCCCATTCCGCCCAGACCGTAAACCACCAGGTTCTGTTGCGGGATGTGCCGCGCAAACCGTGTGAGCCACTGCGTCCCGACGATCATGCCGATGCCGATCAGGGTATTCAGCACACCGAACACCCCGGACGTCGAGTGCAGTACATCGCGTACGTAGATGGAGAGCAGCGCGCCGAAGCAGCGCATCGCGAACATCCCCGCGGTCATCGAGAGAATCACAAAAGAAATCGTCGGGTGCTTGATGATGAAGCCGAATCCCTGCCGCATCGAATCGAGCACCGCGCTCGATTCCGTGCGCCCCGCTGGTCGCTCGATGGTCAGCGTCATCACCAGCGCCGCTGAAAAGAAGAAACTGAAGCTGTCGTAGAGGAAACAGGAGTTAGCACCGACCAGCTGCACCAGCTCTCCGGCGACGCTCGGGGCCACGATCAGCGACCCCTGCTGCGCCTGCGACATCAATCCGTTCACGGCCATCAGCCCCGCCATCAGGACCAGCGTGCGCACCGCCACTGATTGCGCTGGAACGAAGAAAGCTGAGACCACGCTCATCGCGAACAGGATGGCGTAGATCACGTACAGGTCGTGTACGAATACGAGCGCCATCACCAGCACGCCGCGAATCAGGTCGCTTGCGATCATCGTCCGCTTCAAGTGCCACCGGTCCACGAAGACGCCGGCCAGCGGGCTGACGATCGCTAGCGGGGTCATAAACGAGACCAGCACCATCGCCACCTGCGTCGCCGTACCGTGCAGGTTAAACGTCACCACCGCGATGATCGCGAAGACCGCCAGAAAGTCCCCGAACACGCTGACAATCTGCGCGATCCGCAGGCGCCGCACGGGCCGAAGTCGCAAGACGTCACGAAAAGATAGAGGTGTCCCTGTTGTGGCCATATAGATGTTGAAGTCCCCTTCCGAAGGCGGTCATACGCGATATCAATTCCCGCGGGAACCAACGTTGGACGCCTTCTCGTCAGGCTAACCGAATGAGGGCTGGGAAGTCGAGGGTTTAGGCCCCTCAAATGTGGACTTTATTCCTCTTGTTATCAATGCGTTAGACATCCAGCGCGGCGGGTTGCTATTCTGAAATTGGGCACAGCATCGTGCCCGCTCTGACTCGATCGTCACTCTTGCTCGCTGTGGGCGCTGCACAACGCCCACATTGCCGATAAAGGATGCATCGATCTACCCTTGGCGACTAGGCAGGATCTTTCGACCTAAAACAATTGACCGAAGCTTACGGAGATCAGTCGGATTGCTGTCCCCAGCATCGCAGAGCCAGGAGCACAGGTATCCCCATCGAGCGCGTGGTCTGCGTTTACGAATCGCTCTACTTACCAAAAAGCTATGTCTTCGTACGAACTGCAAGAATCGTTGAGTATAGAAGCGGCCCGCACGATGAATTCCGTTCTTCGGACAAATGAAAATACCCAGTAACCATACCGCAGATCACAAGATCAAGCGTGAGAATTGGATAATTATAGATCTTACCTTTAGAGTCGCCTCGTGGCAGGAACTGACGAATGTAATCACCAGGGGTCGCGAACAGTTGGAGTGCTTACCCCGAGCGGAGCTTTGGTTTTGGGGCGTGTCCTGCAATAGTCATGTGCTGATCCCGTGAATTGTCACGCCAAGCCCAGATGTGTAACTCAAAAATCCTTCCCATTGCTACTGAAACAGGGAGAGATCAATTGCCTCACCCATCGCCTGATAGCCCGCATCTCCCGGATGAAGCCGGTCGCCTCCGTCATACTTCGGTAGGATCTGATCAGGATGAGCCGGGTCCTGCACCGCTTTCTCAAAGTCAATCACCCCGTCAAACGCGTGACTCGTTCGAATCCACTCGTTGACGGCCTGGCGTTTCGCTTCCTTCTCCGGCGTGAAATAGCCCGGAATGGTGGTCCCGCTAAACGGGGTGAGCGTGCCGCCGAAGATCTTAATCCCGTTCTCGTGCGCACGCTCGATCATTTGCTTCAAAGCTCCAATGATCTCGTCCGCTGTTACCGCCTCGCTCAGCGGAGCGGATTGGCCCGGATGTCCAATATCGTTGATCCCCTCCAACACGATCACGTAACGCACTCCAGGCTGTCCTAGAACATCACGCGTGAAACGCGCCAAAGCATTCACGCCGAACCGTATATCAACTGCCGGGTCATGCAGAAGCCGGTTTCCCCCGATACCCTCCTCCAGCACGCCAAAGCTATCCTGTTTCTTTTGAGCCAGGAGTCTGTTGGCAAGAATATTCGGCCAGCGCCGGTTCGCATCAATCGTCGACCGTGCGCCATCGGTAATTGAATCTCCAAACGCCACAATAGTAGCCGCCGAAGCTGGGGCAAGGACGTCCAATCCGGTCAGGAACACCCAGGAAGTCAGCGTTGTTGCTTCCGCGAACGCTGGACTGCCGGTAACATCTCCAGGTGCAATATAAGAAGTCTGCTGCGCTGCATAGTGAATGCCCGCGCCGGTTGTGGGCTTCGGCAGAAAAAGACTGATCGCGACATCGCCCGAGGCGGGGATCTCTAAGGCAACCGGATTGCTCAGCACGGTAGCGTCTGCCGGAATCGAGACCGAAGACCGTCCACCGAATGTAAGCGCACGATCGGAAGTAGCCACAATCGTAGACTGCGAATTACGTAAGGCGATGTGTGCCGTACCGATGGTAATCGGTTCGCGGCCATAAGCA
>JAFAUR010000535.1 GCA_019243205.1 Acidobacteriaceae bacterium
CGCTTTTCTGGAGTACTCGACGAATGATGGGAACACGAATTATAATGGCCTTCTCGTTTCGCTACGCAAGCGGTTCTCGCAAGGTCTTGCATACGGTATCAGCTATACGTTCAGCAAGAACTTTTCTGACTATGTCGATAACCTGACCGGCGGATCGACCCCGGCGTACGCGTACAACTACAGTCTGGAACGAAGCTTTTCACCTTTCGATACGACGCATCGCTTCGTCGGCAACGCGAGTTACAACCTACCGATCGGGAAAGGCGGCATGATTCTGAATAATGGAGGGTTGGCGAGCAGTTTGATAGGCGGTTGGCAGGTGAATGCGATCATCACTCTTCAGACCGGCACGCCATTCACTGTGACCGCAGCCGATGTGAGTCAAACGGGGGGCAATCACGCGAGCCGGGCAAGTTGTATCGGGAACGCCTTCGCCGGAGCCAGTACGGATCCGTCCCAAATCGCTGGCGGAAACGCGCCGGGATTCTTTATCAATCCGGCTGCATTCGCTGTTCCGGTCACAGGGACTTTCGGAACCTGTGCGCCCCGCTCCTTCCATGGGCCTGGTCTCGAGAATGTGGACCTGAGTATTTTCAAACACTTTCCGATTGGCGAGCGATTCAATATTGAGCTCAGAGGCGAGTTCTTCAACTCCTTCAATCATGCGAATTTTACGAATCCTAACTCCAACTATTCTCCGAGTTCGCTCGGATCCTTCGGCAAAGTGGTGGCTACGGTTACGGATCCGCGTGAGATTCAACTAGCGTTAAAGCTATATTTCTAGCTTCGAGTTCAGATCTATTCAGGAGACAAGTGAAGTCCCTTTTCACATTTCCTACTTTGCTGCTGGCTACCTGCTCCTTCGGGCAGGTGCCTTATGCCACATCTATCGAGCCCACTCCGCATGAGTCGGAGATTGCAGTCAACCGGGGATCGGCCGCACTCTGGCAAAGTTTGCAGAAATTGCATACGCGAGCCAGTTTGATCATGGTTACGGCGCATCCAGACGATGAGGACGGTGGGATGCTCGCCTACGAATCCCGTGGCCAGGGTGCGCGGGTCGCGCTCTTGACCTTAAACCGGGGCGAAGGCGGAGCAAATGTCATGTCGTCCGACTTCTTCGATGCCCTGGGGCTCGTCAGGACGATGGAACTGCTAAAAGCCGGCGAGTATTATGGCGTGAACCAGTACTGGACACGTGTCATCGACTACGGCTTCTCGAAGACGAAGGCAGAGTCGATCAGTAAGTGGACGCATGATCGCGTGCTTTACGATGTCGTTCGCATCGTCCGCATGGAACGACCTCTTGTCATCACCTCGGTCTTTGTCGGTAGCCCGAGCGACGGTCACGGCAATCACCAGACGGCGGGCGCCATGGCCCAGGAGGTATTCAAGGCGGCTGGCGATCCAAACGTTTTTCCGGATCAGATCGCAAGCGGATTGAGACCCTGGACCCCTCTCAAAGATTACGCCCGGGTTCCTTTTCGCATGCGGCAAGGTGGCCCGACTCTGTCGACGAATGTCAGCATTCCCGAGGGCGACTACAATCCACTGCTTGGCGGATCCTACGTTCAGATGGCGCGCGAGGGACTCGGGTTCCAGAAATCGCAAAACGGTGGAGGATCGATCCCCAAACCAGGACCGATGATGAGCCCCTATCACCGGTTTGGTTCGAATGTAGAAACAACAGAAAAGGAATCAAGCTTCTTTGATGGAATCGACGTGTCACTCGCAGGCATCGCGACCCTTGCTCGCGGTTCGGGCGCCGATTTTCTCAAACCCGGACTTGAGGCCATCAACGCAAACGTCGAGACTGCATCGCGGACGTTTTCAGCAGAGCATCCCGAGAACTGTGCAGGTGCCCTCGCGGCCGGTATGAAGGCCACTCTGACATTGATCGATCAGGTGAACAAGAGTGATCTGTCGGCTGAGGCTAAATACGACATTTTGCATGAGCTGGAGATTAAGCGCGTGCAGTTCAACAATGCGCTTGCCGAATCGCTGGGGCTCTTCGTGAATGCAACCGTTGCGCCTGACAAAGAAATGAATCCCATCATGGCTCAATTCCTCGGTGATGCGGAGACCTTTCGAATGGCAATCCCAGGGCAGAAATTTGGCGTGAAGGTGCACATCGTTAACGAAAGCTCAGGGCCGGTGAAGTTGGTGAAAGCCAGTGTTGAAGCGGAGGGACAGAAAAGCGGCTGGGACATTAAAGAGGACGGCGGCAAGGAGCCGGGGGAGGCCGCCAAGGAAAAAGCAGTTGATCTGAAATTTAGTGTTGTCGTCCCTGAAGACGCCGCTCTTACGAAGCCTTACTTCACGCGGCCGGATCTTGAGCAAACATATTACACGATTGAAAATGAACAATTTCTGAACCGGCCGCTCCCGCCTTACCCGCTCGCGGGCTGGGCAGAATTCGAGTTCAACGGCGCACATATCAAGATTGGACAAGACGTACAAACGATGCAGCGTGTCACGGGGCAGGGAAGCGTCTATCTTCCACTGACCGTGGGTCCGGCCATCAGCGTGGCCATTAGTCCTCGAAACGGTATCGTTCCCTTGTCACTAAAATCGTTTCCTGTGACGGCAGTGATCCACAGCAACGTAAAGGGGCCGGCAAACGGATCCGTACGGCTGAATTTGCCAAGCGGTTGGACCGCTGAACCATCTATCTCGCAGTTTCAGACTTCGGCCGATGGCGAGGACCGGTCAGCTACTTTTCAAGTTACGCCGGCCAACCTGTCGCAAAAACCTTATCAGGTTAGCGGGGTCGCAGATTACAATGGACACAACTACACGCAAGGCTACACGACAACTGGCTATCCCGGTCTGGTGCCTTACTTTCTGTACAGACCAGCCACTTACAGTGTTAAAGCTGTCGATGTAACCGTCGCGCCCGGTCTCAAGGTCGGTTATGTGATGGGCAGCGGGGATGATGTCCCGACCTCTTTGGAGCATCTTGGGATTCACGTGAGCTTTCTTGGGCCGGCAGATATCGCCACCGGCGATCTCTCCGCTTACGATGTAATCCTGCTGGGCGTCCGTGCCTATGCAGCTCGCCAAGATCTGGCGACCTACAACTCTCGGTTGCTTGATTATGTGAAGAACGGCGGCGTTGCCATCGTGCAGTACAACACTCCCGAGTTCGACCATAATTTCGGCCCCTACCCATATTCGATGACGTCGAACCCGGAGGAGGTAACTGACGAAGCATCGAAAGTTCAGATCCTGGATCCATCAAATCCGATTTTCAACTGGCCGAACAAGATCTCGGAAGCCGATTTCAGCGGGTGGGTGGAAGAGCGCGGATCGAAATGGATGAAAAGCTGGGACCCGCGATATCATGCGCTACTCGAAGCTCATGACCAGGATCAAGAGCCACAGAAGGGCGGTCTGCTGTACGCCCAATATGGGAAAGGGATCTACGTCTACAACGCCTGGTCATTTTACCGGCAGTTGCCAGAGGGCGTCGCCGGCGCATATAGGCTATTTGCAAATATGCTTAGCCTGCCGAAGAACCCGTCGCGCCGTTAAGGGGATCAGGCTCCCGCAAAGGAAGCTTACGGATGCGGTGACTTGGATTTAACTAAGTACTTCCTCTCGAAGCCGTATGGCCCCGAAAACCCGAATCAGCTTTAGTGAGGTAACTCTTTCCCCCAAATGAAATCGCCCCCCTTTTGGTTTCAGAACACCAGCCGAGCGCTCAACTGGATGTGTCGGGGGTCGAGAGCAGCCGTAATGTTTCCGAACGTGGGCGAGCCGAAGACGGTACCGATAGCGGAAAAATTCGCATGGTTGAATATGTTAAAAAACTCGCCGCCGATGCGGATGCTTGTGGCCTCCGTGATTCTAAAGGTACGGAACAGATTGAACGAAATGTCATCTGAGATTTCGGGCCCGCGGACAATGTTACTTCCTTCATTGCCAAAGGCGCCGAGCGGTTGTAGAGCGAAAGCGGATGTGTTGAAGTATCCGAAGACATTTCCAGTGATGTTGAGTCGGCCCACGACGTTGGGCCGTTCTGACGAGCCGCCCACTCCGGCGCGATCGCTCGAAATTGTCACTGTGTTCGGAAAACCGCTGGCGAACGTGGCGTTGCCGCTTGTTTCCCAGCCGCCAAGCACGTACCGGGTGAACCGATTTCGGTTTTGCAACGAGGGAAGCGTGTAGACGAAGCTGAATGTGAAGTTTTGAGGTTGGTCGTAGCTGCTGAGGCCCTCTTCATTCGGCTGCACGAAAGGGTTCTGGCCGAAGCCCCATACGATCGATTTCGACCAGGTATACGAGGCCTGGAGGAACAGGCCGTTCGCCATGCGCCGATTCACAACGGCCTGAAGCGCATGATACTCGGCCGAGGCGTTCCGTTCATCCCACGTGATGGTGCCGTAACCGGGGTAGGGGCGTACTGTGTTCACGTTGATGATGCCCTGTGCCACGCCGAGATTGGGTTGCGGTTGGTTGAGATTTGGTTCTTGATCAAGATGCACAGCATGATTGCCCACGTAGGTTGCAGATATGACAAAACCAGCGGGAATCTGCTGCTGCACTCCGAAACTCCACTGCTGGACAGAAGGAAAGAGGTACAGAGCATCAAAGGCCTGTAAATTGGCCGGAAAGATTCGCGCGGACCCACCGCCGGGATTGCTGAGCGCGGTATTGAAAATACTCACAGAACTTGTGAATGGCGGATTATTGCGAAGGTTCTCCTGGTTGCTGTTATCCCAGTGATAAAAGATGCCGTAGCCTCCCCGGATCACGGTTTGCGTGCCTGGGGACCATGCAAAGCCCACTCTCGGTCCAGGCATATCGTAGTGATTCTGCCGAAGACCTCGAGGCAGATTCTGACCCTGCAAGTCGTTGGGAGTAAAAATGCCGTTAAGCAAGTTGCCGGTTCCGGGCACGAGCTGGCCGTTTGCCAAAATGGTTGGCGCAGCAGCGGGATTAAACAGGGTTGGGCTAAAACCAGATAGATTGTTGTATTTGTCGTAGCCGATAGGCGCGCCTTGGAACATAGTCCAGCGCAATCCAAGGTTCAGAGTCAGTCGAGGATTTACCTTCCAATCATCCTGGCCGTAGAACTCGTAAGCGTTAGAAAAGAAGTAGCCGTTTGGATTGAGTGAAGATTCGGTGTAACTGAATGCATCGCCCAACAGGAAATCCGCCGCGGCATTACCCGTGAAATTGCCATTGAAGGTGAATGCACCCTGCGTATTCACATTGCCTCGGTCGAATTTCTGGAGACGAGTAATCTCGAAGCCCGCCTGGAGCGTGTGGTTGCCAGCCACATGCGACAGGTCGTCTTTCCATTCGAAGACATTGTTGGCGTTTGGATTGGGCGCGCCGATACCGATATTGCTGTAGCCAGTGATCGTGATATCGGGAGGAGCATTGAACAGATTGCCGGGCAGCAACTCCGGTATGTTCAGGCCGGTTCGTGTCGCTGCGGCGGCAGTCGGATGCGTGTCGATCTGATTACGTGAGAACCCATATGTAAACACGTTGGTCCAGGTTGGGTTCAGCGTCCAGGTTAGACGAATGATGGCGTTATACCCGGGTTTGCCGAGATATCCGGGTTGAGTCGGGAAACTTGCATTCGACGGCGCGTAAATCTGCTCATTTTCGTACCAGTTGTCGTGCGCATACCGGAGCGTCAGAAGCAGGTTTTGTCTCAGCTGCTGATCCACACGCACCAGGTCTTCACGCCAGCGGCTGGCGGTGTTGGTCGAATACACGTAGTTCGAGGGACCGCTGGAATTGGGCAACGGATAGAAAAGATTCAACAGCACCGTTGCGTTGGGATCGATGCGGCTAGACGGGATTGTGTTGTTAGGGAAGTTAAGGCTCGTCGTCGGATCCTTCACAACGGTTCCAAAAACGCCTGCGCGCTGTGCGGCGGTGAGAGTAGTTGCCGTAAAGGTGCTCTGCGGAGGGGACGTGTAATTTACGATCTGCGGTCCCTGCCGCAAATTCCAGCCTTCGGAAACGAAGAAAAATGTTTTGTTCTTGTCTCTGTTGTAATGATTTGGAATATAAAACGGGCCGCCGAAGGTGAATCCAAACATATTCTGGTGGAACGGCGCGCGGCGGGCATCGAAGAAATTGCGAGCGTCCAGATCCTGGTTACCGAGCACCTCGTATGCGTCCCCATGGAACGTCGTTCCACCAGCTTTCGTGATGACATTTACCAGGCCGTAACCATAACTGCCTTCGCTTGCTGAATAGTTACTTGTTTTCACCTGTACTTCCGCAATCGCGTCCATAGGTGGGAAAAGGTTCAATCCGCGATTACCGCCTGTATCCATGGCCAGGATGCCGTCATATGTGAACTTCGCGCTGTTCACCCGGCCACCGTTGATGGATGAGAGCGGATTTCCTTCCTGCCCGACGCCCATACGCCTGCCCGTCTGCGTTGAGGCGACTCCGGGGCTCAGTGCTACGAACTGGGAAAAGTTGCGTCCGTTCAGGGATAGTTCACTGACCTGTGCGCCCGTTACGAGATTGCTGACTTCCGCGTTTTCCGTTTGCAGAGCGGGTGGTGCCGCGGATACCGTGACGGATTCGTGCACGGTTCCGATCTCCATCTGGATATTCACCGTAACCGTCGTGTCCGCGTCAAGATGAACGTTCTGCTGCACAACCCTTTTGAAGCCCGTCAGCTCCGTTGTGATTTGGTACTGCCCGATGGGCATATTGGTGAAAACGTAGCTGCCGGTATCATTCGTAGTCGCCGTGCGAGATGTATTGGTGGCCAAATGCATGGCTGTCACGGTCGCTGCTGCGACAGCCTGTCCCGACGGGTCGCTCACCACGCCTGTTATGGTGCCCGTACCCATGCTCTGCGCGACCATATGACAGGCGAATGCGGCTGCCATTCCCAAGGCAAGGACTGCGTGGACTGCTTTCATGTTGCGGATAACCCCTAAGTTGGATTGTAGAGATCTTTACGAGGAAAACAACAGATTTGAGATGTGCCATCTCGCTCGCTTCAAAAAGCGAGCCACATCGGCTACCACTCCCGGGTAAACGTGACCGGTTTTGCCAAACGTGCTTTCGACAGCTTGCGTTCGTGCTCTATTTTTGATCTGCTATTGGCACCTATGAGAATTGCCAACCTGCTGATTGTATTTGCGCTTTTCGCGATGACTTTGGCGGGGCAGACGCCCGTAAGTGTCCGTATCCTCCTTGGAATCGGCGATCACGATTCGACATCCTGGAACGGCTCGGTCCAAGTCCATGGGGGCACACTGACGTCGCTCGAGCCGTGGCGATTTGATAATGGCGACTCCATCTCGGGATCGTCATGGCGCGTGAGCACTCATCCCGTTCGGCTCTTCGGCGGTGGCATACAATTCGACGGGCAGCAAGTGGTCGATATGGTCGCGAACGGAATCATCGCAAATCTCTCCGCTGCCGCCGGAAACACCGCCCTAAGCGTTGTGACCGCGCAAGGCAACTTCGACGTAACCCTAAATGAGATCCGCTATGGAAGCGGCGTTCGCAAGCTGAATGGCCGAGTGTTTGTAGATCGGATCCCACCCTCGTCGCGACTCACCCAGACTCCGGACGAGGAAGACTTTCCTTCCGCAGCTTCGGATAAGCAGGGCAACGTTTGGATTGCGTATCTCACGTTCCACCATAATCACGATCACAATCGGTTGCGTGCGCCGGTTGAACAACGAATCACCGATTTTGCTCCGCTGAAATCGCCTACAGGTGGAGATCAGGTGTTTACCCGCGGCTACTCGGGCGGGACATGGGGGGAGCCGGTTGCAATCACTCAACCCGGCGGCGATCTCTATCGAACCGCGATAGCGATTGACGGACATGGCAGAGTATGGGTCTTTTGGTCTGCGAATAATAAAGGGAACTTCGATGTTTTTGGGCGGTCGCTCGAAAGCGGTAGACCGGGGCGTGAGATTCAGATTTCGCGCGAGCCAGGAGCGGACGTCGAAGCTGTCGCAACTACTGATTCAAATGGTAAGGTTTGGGTTGCATGGCAGGGGTGGCGAAATGGCCGCGCGGCTATCTTCGCTGCAGTCCAAAGCGGGACAGGTTTCGGTGCGCCCGCTACCGTTTCAAACTCTTCAGCCAATGAATGGGATCCCACTATTGCGGCCGACAACCGCGGACACGTGACGGTTGCATGGGATTCCTATCGGGCCGGCAATTACGACGTGTACATGCGAACCGCGTCGGGAGCGAATTCGTGGAGCAGCGAGAAGTCTGTTGCTACTACGCCGAGTTACGAAGCGCATCCTTCCATTGCCTACGACAACTCCGGGCGCTTGTGGGTCGCATATGAAGAAGGCGGCAGCGGGTGGGGCAAGGATTTTGGCGCTTACGATACCGAAGGCGTTTCTGTTTACCAGGGCCGCATCATTCGTATCCGCGGATTCGAACCGGACGGCCGTAGGATCGAACTCGCAACTGACGTCGGCAATGTTCTGCCTGGTGTGCCGGGGTTTCGCGCCGATGAGCTCGGTTTTCAAAACGAGAAGGTTTCTCTCGATCCCGACCCAGGCTTGGCGAAGAATCGTCCGGCGAACCGGCCGGCTCCGAATCAACGAAATCCGAAGAACACCAGCCCGAGGCTGTTGATCGATGACTCGGGGCGAGTTTGGCTTGCCTTCCGCACTGCTCATCCGATTTGGTGGAATCCCATTGGCACAGTATGGACGGAATACGTTACGTCATTCGATGGCACGCGATGGATGCAGCCAGTCTTTCTAAACCACAGCGACAATCTGCTGGACAATCGGCCAGCGTTAGTTTGTATCAACCCCGGTAGGTTACTCACCATCGGTTCTTCCGACGGGCGCCGACAGTTTCATGCTGTAAGGCTCAGCGACCGCGGAGGCGGGGCCGGAACCGGCGCGACTGCCTCGGCGCAGCCTAGTGCAGAAGATCCGTACCAGAACGACCTCTACGCGAATGAGATCACGCTTGGACCTGCCGTTCAGCAAGCGCCCAGCGTGGCAGCGCGGTCACAGTCGGGGAACGGTTCAGCAAATCAGATCGAGGTCGCGGCCATCCGAAGGTTGAGCGAATATCGGATGCCCCGGACAGGCCTGCGCATCGCACGAGGCGAGTTTCATCGGCATAGCGATATCTCGATGGATGGCGGCTTTGACGGCTCTATCTTTGATCAATGGCGCTACATTCTGGATGCTGGCGCCCTCGACTGGGTGGGGTGCTGCGATCACGACAACGGCGGCGGCCGCGAATACACATGGTGGCTCATTCAAAAGCTGACGGATATTTATTATTCGCCTGGCAGATTTTCGCCGATGTTCAATTACGAGCGCAGCGTCCCCTATCCGGAAGGTCACCGCAACGTGATTTTTGCGCGTAGGGGTATTCGTCCTCTACCCCGGTTGCCAATTACTTCGGAAGACACCGCCGGCCATGCACCCGACACCCAAATGCTGTACGCGTACTTGAATTTTTTCAATGGCATCGTCGCGTCTCATACCAGCGGAACGAGCATGGGGACGGATTGGCGCGACAACGATCCTTCCGTAGAACCTGTCGTTGAGATCTATCAAGGAGACCGTCAGAACTACGAAATGCCCGAGGCGCCGCGCTCGAACTCCGAAAAGGATTCGATCGGTGGCTGGCGTCCGAAGGGATTTGTAAACTTGGCGCTCAGGAAAGGCTATCGATTGGGGTTTGAAGCAAGCTCCGATCACGTGTCCACGCATATCAGCTATAGCGATGTGTACGTGACAGATATAACCCGCGATGCCGTGCTGGACGGCCTGAGAAAACGGCACGTGTATGGCGCAACGGATAACATCCTGGCCGATGTACATAGCGGAACTCACATCATGGGTGATGCGTTTTCGTCGACCAAACGTCCGGAATTGGACGTGAAGCTGACCGGCACGTCGAAGTTCACAAAAGTCTATGTGATCAAGGACAACAATTACGTCTATTCGGTTGCGGCGAACTCCGCAGATGTGTCATTTTCTTGGACCGATATGGCCGCACAACCCGGAAAGACGAGTTACTACTACGTACGCGGCGAGCAGGTTGACGGTAACATCGTCTGGGTCTCGCCCATGTGGATCACGTACACGGGCCAATAGACCTCTTGTTTTGGCGGTCCAGACCGGCGAACTCCAGGCCAGAGTTTTGTCAATCGGTGCGACTCGCACGTAATACTAGTTCGTGCTTTGAACCGAGATTCGTCCACGTAGTCGAGATCGACATCTTTGTCCTCCGGAGTTGGTGCTGGGTAAATAATCGCATTCTTGCGGGTCCACTCCAAGCAGATGATGCGGTCGGTTCCGCGCACCTTGATGTCCAATTTCGACGCGTTTAAGATGTCGCGCATGAGATGGCCTGAACGCCCAGTTTGTAGCCCTTGCCCAGCGCATCCCAAGAAAACCGCGGGCTCGTAAGTTCCGTGGACCGATAAATGATTCGAAGCGGTGTCCGCGCGCAGGGGCTGCTGTAGCCGGTTGGAATATGAGACAGATCGTATGATTTCTCAGTGCGCGACCAGTTGTATTCAACATCGCCGTCCAAATTGTCATCCGTGATGATACCGGCGTCCATCGCCGTGGCATCCACCACGTGGCAATAGAAGCCCTCGAGCGAGCCGTCGCCCGCGCCATCATTCGAAGTGTCCGAGTGGCGATGAAAAATCGCGGCGCAGTATGCCGTACTCAGTTCCGTTCACAATTGTCCAATAAGTGCGAATGCGCTGCACATCATCGCGTTTCGTTCGGATTGAGAGCAACTTGTGAGAATCGCCAACCTCCTGATCGTATTTTTGCTTTCCGCGTTAACTTTGGCGGGCAGACGTGCTGATTCCGGGCGCGGCCCGCGCAAACATTTCCCGGTGTGCCGGATTTCGCGTCGATGAGGTCGGTTTTCAAAGCGAAAAGTATATCCCGATCCGGACTTGGCGAACAGTCTTCCAGCGAACCGGCCAGCGCCGAACCAAGGAAACAGATACGGCGGAACGCTTGAGCGCTGCATTCCTCAGGCCGGGCACGAATTACATCGCTGAGCAATCGTCATTTGCCGCTGCTACTGCCGTCCGCTCCGTCCGATGCTAGCGATACTCTGTTCCAGTCTGGCGGCTCTACTCCAAGCAAGTTGTGCACGAAGTAGTCGTCGCGGTAGTGCTCGGTGTTCAAGATGCCGACTCCATGATTTTGTCCGGGGACGTATAGCATATCGAAATGCTTGTGAGCCTTAATGAGAGCATTCACGACTTGGAGTGAAGAGGCGGGGTCTACATTACTGTCCATCTCGCCCACGATGATCAGCGCTTTGCCCTGTAGACGGTAAGCATTATCGACGTTTGAAGACGCAGCATATTGCGGACCTACAGGCCAACCCATCCACTGTTCGTTCCACCAAAGTTTATCCATGCGGTTATCGTGGCAGCCGGCTGTTAGTGACAACGACCTCATAAAAATCCGGATGAAACAACACACCTCCGAGCGAGCTTTGCCCGCCGGCGAATGTGCCGAAGATTCCGACTCGCGAAATATCATAGTAGGGGTATTTCGCTGCCACGGCTTAGTGCCAGAGGATGCGATCCGGAAATCCGGCGTCAGCCAGATTCTTGTAAGCCACATCATGAAATGCTTTTGAACGATTACTGGTGCCCATACCGTCTATGTGCACAACGATAAATCCGAGTTCAGCGAGCGCCTGATCCGGCGATACGGCGACGAAGGTCTTGGGAACGAATGACCCTTGCGGTCCCGCATAGACATTTTCGATGACAGGGTACTTCTTGGAAGGATCAAAGTTTGTGGGCCGAATGATAATTCCCCAGATATCCGTCTTCCCATCACGGCCCCTGGTGACAAACGCCTCGGGAAAGCGAAAGCCGGCGGCCAACAACGCCGAGGCATCGCCCTTGTCGATGTCCAAGATCGCTTTCTGGTCTTCGGTGCGATGTAATTGCGCAACAGGTGGAAGGTCGATGCGTTGCCACGTGTCGACATAGTACTTGTGGTCACGTGAGAAATTGATGCTGTGCGTAGCATCAGCTTCGGTTAATCTAGTTAGCCCGCTCCCATCGAGATTGATGCGATACAGCTGTGTGAAATAGGGATCCTCGCCAGGAACTGCGCCGCCCGCATTGAACCAGATCTGGCGTTTGTCGTCATCGACCCAATCGACATTTCGCACTAGCCAATCGCCTTTTGTGATCTGGTTCTTAACCTTGCCCGTGACGCCGTCGTACAGATAGAGGTGTTCCCAGCCGTCGCGCTCGGAGGCCCAGATGATTTCTTTTCCGTCATTCACGTCATGGCGATATCTTCTGCCGGCCGAAAGGCCAGGGCCGAGATTGTTGTAGTAAATGAAGGTTTTGGATGTCTCCGAAATGAGAGGACGCGCTTTACCAGTCTTTGCATCCACTTCGACAACGGTGTACGCTTGATGCCCGCGCTGGTTGTATTCGAATGTGAACGCACGGCTGTCTTTCCACCAAGCCGGTGGACGCAGTGAGTATGGATTGGCGAAAAGTGCATTGTCAATTTCGATTCTGTTCTTCGTTTCCAGGTGGAAGAGTACGGGATGCGCAACATCCAAGGTGTCACCCGGTTTCGAATAGTGAACCGCCATGTGTTTGGGCTGAATCTGGTCGGGCGGCGACGATTCGATATACATGATTTCCCGGTCATAACTAGGCTGCGTGTGATAGGCAACCAGCTTCTTGGAGTCAGGTGACCAGGCGATCGTTCGAAATGTATAGTAATTACCCTCGGAGCCATCAGTACTCAGCGGGAACGCCGGATGATCACCCACGGGCTTTACGAAGACATTGTAATTCTGGATGAACGCTTCCCACTTGCCATCAAACGAGGCGCAAACTTCCGGCCGTTCCGGTGGAAGCTGATCTGGACACTGGGAGCCAATTCCCAGCCGAGCAGGTCGCGCAACGGGATGTTGGTTCTGAGCGTGTTGAGGAGCGCAGGCACGTTGATTTCTTCCGTAGCGGCCGTCATCGCCGTCCTGCGAGGCTGGCGACTGATACTCGAGCCCATCTACCGGGTCGCCTCCAATTTCCTGTGGATTCGGAAGAAAATAGTCCGCCGACGGATTCCGATTACCTGGCCCGGGCAAGGGAATTGGACCATCTTCGGTACATACGTAATCGGTCAGCGTGCATTTATATAGAGATCCGCCGGTGCCGAACTGAATGGCCTTCTCGTTGTCGATGAACGTAAGGGGGGCGGTTGTGCCGGGCGGTATTGGACGGCGATCGGGCCGGGACGTGTTGGGCACGAATGGCAAGGCCAGGCCAGTGTACTTGTGGCCAGTCGCCTTTGAAATGGCTTCAGCTAGTCTGTCGTGATCGAAGGCAAGCTTCTTGGAAGCCGCTTGGGCGTCCACCATGACAAACTCGGTACCGCCCTTTACGGTTCGCGGATACCAAAAATGGTCTGTGTCGCCAATCCATGTCATCGCGCCTGGCGAATTCACCACCAAACCGCCGGCTTTTGCTTGCAGCGCCTGTGCCCGTTCGTAATCAGCTAACGTTCCGTGTGCCAGCAGGGCTGGGGCGACGGTGAGGGAGGTGATGCATATTGCCCTAACCCACTGATTTGCTAGCTTTCGAAGTTTGAAGTTCATGTTGGCTAAGGGCGAACAGATGGTCGCCGATCTGGCCAAATGCCAGCAGAAATTAAGTGGCGGTTATCTGAGTGCTTTCCCGACTGAATGGTTGGATCGCCTGGATGCACGGCAGCCGGTCTGGGCGCCTTTCTATACGATTCACAAATTCATGGCCAGCATGATTGATCAATAGCAGTTTGTCGCGAACAAACAAGCATTAGAAGTAGTTCAAGGAATGGCAGAGTGGGCCGACAACTGGACTGCTTCTAAGTTTGAAGAGCACATGCAGCAGATTCTCGAAACTGAGTTCGGCGGTATGGCAGAGTCGCTCTACAACCTTGCTGCTATTACTAATGACGATCGCTGGGCCAGAGCGGGTGACCGGTTCACGAAGAAACGCGTTTTCAACCCGCTTGCGATGCAGCGCAATGAGCTGCGCGGACTTCACGTCAACACACACATTCCGCAGATCATTGGAGCTGCGCGCCGATACGAAATTTCAGGCGACATAGCCGGACAGCGGTCACGCAGTATTATCTTTCGCTCACTCCGGGTGCCTGGAAAACGTTCAATACGGAAGACAACTCGTTTTGGTGCTGCACCGGCACCGGCGTAGAAGAGTATTCGAAACTGACCGACAGCATTTACTGGCGAGACAACCGGGGCATTTATATCAACCTGTTTATACCGTCAGAACTGAACTGGGTTGAAAAGGGGTTACAGCTGCGGCAGGAAACGAATTTCCCGCAGCAGCCCGGGACCTCTTTGAAATTTACAGCCGAGAAGCCCATCGAGCTTGCGATTCGTTTGCGCGTTCCGGGATGGCTCGCGTCAGCGCCCGCCCCAAAGCTGAACGGCAAGCCCCTGGAGGCAACG
>JAFAUR010001022.1 GCA_019243205.1 Acidobacteriaceae bacterium
CATGTGTGTAACGCCGTTACACGACGGACCTCCGGGCCTTTACGCGACGAAATCTCATCCAGCCGAATGCTGGGCAACCTGTATAGAGCGGCGGTGCGCCGATGAAGTACCAGGAGCCCATCCAGGAAGCACGAGTTTGTGAAATACTCGCTGTCTGCCGCCGAGATCATGATCGAGATATCGCCGCGGGAACGCTCACCGTAAAGCTTCCGTCGTTCTGCATCGCATCGACATGCACCCGGTGTTCGGCCACCGTTTCTAGCAAATGATGTATGTGGGTGCTCAGCGGTTGCGTTTCCAGGCTAGGCCAGGAACAACGTTGGGCACGCCGTAATAACCTATTCCTTGCCTATTCGCGCTACATTTCTCGGCCGAGTTGTGATAAATTCGGCTCGGTCGTGGGTCACAAGGCGGGGTTTGAAGAGTACGAAGGTCGTCCTCTATGTGATAATGCAGCGTGCGCCTAAAGGGCTCTCTTGTTGTCGCACGGCGTGGGAAAAACCGCTGACCTCAGTCCGTAGGCGTCGAAGCTGTCCGCGGAAGGTTTTAGCGTCGTGGGAGGGGAAGACGCTACGCCGCATCGCGATAATCCTTGCATTTGCTTGCGCATTGCAAGCGCAGGAATTCAGATCCACACTGACAGTTAAAGCGACCGATCCTTCGAGCGCAGCCGTTCCCAATGCGACAGTGGTGGCCATAAAGTCCGATACGAATGCTCGTTTCCCAACCGTCAGTGGTGCTGACGGAACTTATACGATCCCATTTCTGCCGCCTGGGCCGTACGGACTCACCGCTGAAGCCAAGGGATTTAAGAAATACGAGCAGTCTGGCATACACGTCGCGAGCGATGTCAAAATCGCTCAAGACATCACTCTTTCGGTGGGCGGAGCCACGGAATCTGTGATCGCCTTTTGACGCTTATCGTGGCGTGCAAGACAACGCGGTTGCAGCCCGGGATTCAATCGTCAACAAGGCGGAAGCACTGCCTCCGGATAACTTCCGGAGGACGGGCAATCTGGACAGTGAGATCCCGCTCACGTCTATCTTGGATCGTGTGTGACGGCCATGTGTTTGCTAGCCGGTCTCGACGCCGGGCACAAGTCATTCCCCTACACTTCCCGACCAGGGCGGATCTAAAGCTTGCAGCTCCACTTTCCGATTGGCCGACCAACTGGACACCGCCTCTCTGCAGCGGTTGGGCTCCGTGTTGATTTGAACGCCGCCCTTGGTTCACAATACGCTTATGCTTACCGGAGGCATCCCGTCCGCGGAAATGGGCTCAGCCCACCGGCCATTTCTTCCCTCAACAATTCAACCTCGCTTCCTGCCCGACACCATGCGGACACCGGGCACATTACAGGAGGTAAGGTTATGGCCACAGTATCCCGGAGGTTGCCTGAGCGACCTCATCTCGACGTCCCGAAGCGCGAAGCCCGCGAACTTCTCAACCAATCGCGGAAGGGCGAACCGGACGCATTTGAACGAATACGCCGCCGGCATCCAAGATTCGCGAAGAGCGACGACTCAGCCCTAGCTGGGGGTCCCTTTCAACTCAGCGACGCTCAACTCGTCACCGCGCGCGAGTATGGCTTCGCTCATTGGGCCGAACTGAAGCAGCGGATTGCCGCCAACTCGTTGACTAAAGCGTTGGAAACGGCAATCCGCGCGAATGATCGGGATGCCGCTGTACTGTTGATTCAAATGCGCCCCGAACTGCTGCATCTTCCCATCATCAGCGGAGACTGGGGGCCACCGATGAGCCACGCGGCCAACCTCGGACGGCTGGAAATCGTCCAGACCATGGCGGCGCTAGGCGCACATGATTTCCAGCACGCCTTCGATCGTGCCTTGCTGCAGGGGCGGATCGAGTGTGCGCGATGGCTGCATGGGCATGGCGCTCGAGTGGGCGCCGGGTCTAATCATGGGAGCATGCGAAACGCTGAATCCCGCCGGCGTCCGTCTTCTGATCGAGCTGAATGCGCCCCTTGCGGATGGACGCGGCGATCGTCTCGCTCCACTGGCGCTGGTGCTGGAAACCTACGCCAGGAATCCTCAGGGTAAGCACGAGACTCTCGAACTCCTCGCGCAATGCGGCTATGACCTGCCAGACACACCGATGATGGCGTTTCATCGCGGAGACGTTTCGCAAATAGAGAAACACCTTCGGCGCGACCCGAAGTTGCTCGAGCGCAGGTTTACGCTGGACGA
>JAFAUR010001042.1 GCA_019243205.1 Acidobacteriaceae bacterium
ATTACAGTTGACAAGCGATCTCGTATCGGTTACTTTGCATTGTAAAGCACGTGCCCAGGGACGATCTCTATCGAGCGTTGGGTGACATAAATATCATCCGACGGCAACTCGCTAACGCGACGGTGTTTCGCGGATACGGTCCAGCAACACTGGCCACCACCGCCGCATTTGCGGTTCTAGCTGCGGCCGTTCAGCAACTCTGGTTGCCTGACGCCGCAAATCACGTCCGCGGCTATCTCCTCATCTGGATGTCGACCGCTTTGCTCTCAGTGGTTTTGACCAGTGTCCAGATGCATACCCGTGCCCGCCGTATGCACTCCGCTCTATCGGATGAGATGATCCGGATGGCCGTGGAACAGTTCTTGCCATCGATGATACCGGCTTGCTGATAACGGCCGTACTGCTTGGCTCCGTCCCACAGGTCTCCTGGTTGCTGCCTGGAACGTGGCAGGTTATCTACAGTCTCGGTATTTTCTCGTCGTGTCGTTTTCTTCCGACGCCCATGCTGGCGGCGGGCGGCTGGTATTTGGTTACGGGTCTAACCTGCATCGCGATCGGCGATTTGCGGGCATTTTCCCCGCTTGTCATGGGAGTTCCGTTTGGCTTGGGACAACTCTTAATTGCGGGTGTCCTGATGCTTTCCGGCAGGGAGGCGGACCATGAACAGTAGGTCCTCAAAGGAAGGACGGTTCGCCTATAAAGGCTTGGATCGCGTGATCCACGAGCGGGCTCGTTTGAGCGTTCTCACATCCCTCGTTACAAACCCGAAGGGGCTAACCTTCAACGACCTCAAGCAGCTGTGTTCGTTGACCGACGGCAATCTGAGCCGGCACTTGAGCGTACTCGAACGGAGCAAGATGATCGAGATCGTGAAGCAGCAAGAGCAGAATCGGCCCCAGACTCTTTGTCGGATTACAGCTTCCGGCCGGAATCGGTATCTAACGTATCTTTCAACCCTGGAACGTGTGATTCAGGATGCAACGGACGAAACCAAGGACGAAGCTGGGGTTCTGCCAAGCCGTCTGAAACCGTCGCAGGCATAAAAAAATTTGTGTTACGACTTTGCGATGCAAAGTAAAGGAGGGTCTTCTCAAGTGAATTACTCGCAAAAAGATTTTGTCTATCTTCTGTTGCCGCTGGAAAACCATACGTTGCCGGTGCGCGGAATCAGCGGCGTTGCGAGACCGACCGGTGAACCTGACCGGTACTGTCCTATCCAGAGGATCGTTCAAGGCCGCAACGGATTGTTTCCGAATGTCGATTGAGGCCGGTTTTGGGGAGCAGCTCATGGACATTGAGATTTCACCCGAGATAACGAGTGCCACAGGGTTGCACGTTGCGATCATTATGGACGGGAATGGCCGATGGGCAACAAACCGCGGACTTCCCCGCATCTGTGGTCACCACGCGGGCATCTTGGCCGTTAGGCGCGTTGTGGAAACAGCAGTCGCACGAGGGATCGGGCAACTGACCCTGTATGCGTTCTCCTCCGATAACTGGCGCAGGCCCGCTTCGGAGGTTCAGAGTATCTTCGGGCTCCTTCGTATGTATCTGCGCAAGGAGGTGGAGCGACTGCGCCAACATGATATCCGACTGCAAATTATCGGGCGACGCGATCGGCTGCCGCGAGAGGTGCTGGATGACATCGAGAAAGCGGAATCATTGACCCTTTCGGGGAGGCACCTTCGTCTTTGCATTGCCATCGACTACTCGTCGCGGAATGCTATCGCACGAGCGGCAGCAAAAGCCCTAGCAGCCGTAACGGGCAACCTGGGCGACGAGTCTGAGGACTTCTTCGGTCGGCTAACGGATGCTTTGAGGCAGGAAGGTACCGAGGTCGACTTAATGATCCGCACTGGCGGGGAAAAGCGCCTATCGGACTTCCTACTCTGGGAATCAGCGTATGCAGAATTAGTGTTCACGGACCGGATGTGGCCCGATTTCGACGAAAGAGATTTCGATGCCGCCCTAGAGGAATTCAGCCGACGCGAGCGGAGGTTCGGCACCTTGCCAATACACGCGTGCTATTAGCTTGCATTCAATTGACGCTCTGCGCGCCAATTCGAAAATGTATGTCTCCGGTTAGGCTTCGGGTATATGGTCAAAGAACCCTACTCATTGCAACACGGGCCTGTGCGCCGCAGCATTCAGTGTGGCCACGACATCGATGGGATAGCTGTCAAACCATTTCGAAGGCATGGCACCAAGTCCAGGCCTGAGCTGGTTGCGCTATGCGAGTCGGTATGCAAGTACATGAAGCGTTTAGGCGAGTAAAGAGTTAAACCCTCCACTTGCATCCGCTTATGGATCATCCACAATCCAACGTGCCGAGCCCACAACACGGCACCCACGCAACACGCTGGCATTAAAATACCGATAGAGCATGGCGCACGCGCCAGTACGCGGCCCGATGAGCAAACGCATCAACGTGATGATTGACGAGGATACTTGGAGATTCCTGGGCAGGGTCCCGGTGGGCGAGCGCAGCCGGGCTATTAACCATGCGCTACGCGCCTGGATCACTCGTCACCGGCGCGATGACCCGGTCCGTGAGATGCAGGCTCTGCGCACACAACTGCCGAAAATCAGGACGGATGAAGTGACGAGGTGGATCCGCGAAGATCGGAGCACCGCCACTAAATGCCAGTACCATTAATAATGCCTGATGCATTCGTCCTGCTCAAATGGGTCCTGCCAACCAATGACGGGTCCGACGCTGACAAAGCCTTACTCCTGCGGGCGGCGATCCAGGATGAGAGGGTAGACGCGCTCTTGCCGGCGTTATGGCTTTATGAAGTCGGCAATACAATCGCACGCCGTTTCCCTTCGCATGCTTCGAGCTGGCTGTCTGCGCTAATCAAGTTCGGGCTCGAGGAGGCCTCGCCATCTCAGCCTTGGATAGCAAAAACCTTGGAATTGACCCAGCGCTATTACGTGTCGTACTACCATGCGGCGTGTCACGCGCTGGCGCTCATACATAACGCGGTGTTTATCGCGGCTGATACCCGGTATGTGGACCGAGTTAAGGAGGCGGAGCGATCATGGAACTCGCTGAGTGGCGAGTGCCTCTCAAATCACCGCCGCGCGGTCGTATGACAGGATGACGTCGTGAGGGAAGAAGGTGTATCGGTGTCTCGAGACTCCCCCATTGGTCCCGTTGTACGCGGATCGAAGTCGAACGCCTCTCGGCAGGGGCAGGTCGCTGACCGCGGCAAGCTGAAGATCGGAGATGACTGGAACGCGATCCGCATCATCGCGCTCTCGCAAAACAATCCGTTGAAGGCAATCGCCGAGTTTGTCGAAAACAGCATCGATGCACACGCAAGAACCGTCACCATCACCCGCGGCCGGGAGCACGGCGAGCACTATCTCTCAATAAAAGATGATGGCGATGGCGTGCCGCGCGATGACGAGGGCCGACCAAACTTCAAGTACGTTGCGACGCACATTTGCGACTCTATCAAACGACGGCTCAAAGCAGAAGGGGTTGGAAACGGTCTGCAGGGAGAGTTCGGCATCGGGCTGCTGTCGTTCTGGACGGTCGGCGACCAGCTCACGATGATCTCGACCGGGAGCGACCAACGCCCCTATCAAATGACTATGAGCAAGGGCGATTCGGGCTACAGCGTGAGCCCACGACGGGTTTTGTTCGCTGAACGCGGCACGGAACTTCGCATCAGCCGCTTGCTTGAGGGAATCCGGGTCCTCTCCGGCGAGAAGATCCAGTGGTATCTGGCCTCGGAACTGCGTGACCGGATCCGAAGCGCGAGAGTTCGTGTGCTGGTCATCGATAAGGTTGCGCGCAAGCAGTACGAGGTCGAACCGCGAGCGTACGAAGGTCGGCTGCTGCATCAACTACCCGCGGTCCGAACAGCATTTGGAGATGCCTACGCCGAACTCTACCTCGCGGAGCCAGCTGAAAGTTGTCGGGTAGCGCTCACTCGTGCAGGGACCCGAGTCATTGAGGACCTGGCGACACTCCCCGGCCTCGAGCACACACCTTGGTCGTCGAGATATCTCCAAGGGCTCCTCGACGTGCCGTTTCTGAACCTCACACCCAGCACGCGCAGCGGCATCATCCACGATGAACGCTATGCAGCTCTATGCCAAGCGCTGCAACCCCTTGAAGCGCACCTGAATGGGCTCATCGACGCGCAACAGCGGGCGGAGGAAGAACACGCGACTCAACAATCGATGCGCGCGATTCAGCGCGCGTTCCGCGAGGCGCTCCTCGCTCTTCCACCGGAGGAGTACGATTGGTTCGACATCCAGGCACGCGCCCGTATTGAGAGCGGACCGTTTCGACCGAGCGTCGGCGAGGTCGGTCCGACAACAGGAGAGGAAGGCGTCGCCAATCTCGGTGTAGCCGAACCGACTTTCAACGCCGGGGTGCAAAGACAATTCTTCGATTATGCCGGACCGCTATTCAGCGTGGTGATCTCACCCGCCTGCAGCACGATACCTGTGAACGAGCGTCGACGTTTTGGCGCCCTGCCGAGGGATCGGTCCCGCCGGCGCGTGGAGCAAGACCTGCAGTTCTCCTGGGAAATCACCAGCGGCGGCGGTTCCCTCGCCAGCACGATCGACCAGGAAATCGAGTACCTGGCGCCCCCTGCGCCGGGTCTTACACGCCTGAAGGTATCGGTCCGGCAGCACGAGGTCACCTGCACCGCGGAAGCGGTAATAACAGTCACCGCCAGTCTGGAGACCTCAATAAACGAGGCGATCGTCAACACCCGCGGTCTACCGGGTTACACGTTCGAACGGGCAGCGGGCGAGCTATGGCGGTCCCGTTTCGATGCTGAACGCAATCTCATCATCGTCAACAATGGGCATCGTGACTTTGTGTTCGCGACAAAAAATCGTGCGCTGCAGCTGCGTTATTTAGTGCGCCTGTATGTCAAGGAACTCGTGCTGAGGAACTTCGGAGGTATCTCTCAAGAGCAGCTGCTTGAGCGCATGATCGAATTATCGCTATATGCCGAAGAGAAGCTTAAATCAGGTTGACGATGAGGACCCGCATCGTGAGAGGCAACAGGAGCCAATCTCGCCTCCTGCGTCGGTACCGCTAACGTGAAACCCAGACTTCTCGCCAAGGCACCAGAGATTCAAGGACCTGGCCAGAGATCGGTAGTGCGGTAACTCGACGGTCACTAAGGTCGCGAGAATCGAAGAAAACGCAATTGTGTTTCCGAACCAAGGCCCTCTTTTCAGGTCGTTCGAATTTCCGGGCAACAGATGATCGCCGATCACTCCGACTGAATTGGAACCCGTCTCACTCGGTACCGCTGATCCCCAACGACGATAGAAGCACCAGCGATCAATGCGTCTGCTCATGTCTTGAGAACCGTCAAGAGTCTCGGCGTCGCGGCTGCCGGCCGCTGAGCTCGCATCCGGATAGAATGACGGTTGGTTTGTGGCCGCCGCCGGAACCAGCCAGCGGATCGCCGAAACCAAGATCAAAAGTCATTACGATTCGATTCTCCGCGCGCGCCTTCAAAAGGATTTGCTCGTCGACCAATCGTTGCAGCCCAAATTCGTGTAGATAGATCGCGTCCCCACCGGCATCTAAGCGATACTATAGAACACGCGTGACGATTCTTGCCTTTTAGAGTTTATCGGCAAGTCAATCCGCAAGAGCACAAACAATGTAGTCCTGACCCACCGAAAAACGCCGAACGGCAATCAATACGCCCGCTTCTCAGTCGCGACCAGCAACAGCTGGAAAGAGATTTGCGAACCGGTCGAGTAATTGTTGTTGGCGGGCATCGGACCTTCGGATCGGTGCTCGGCTTCTTTTCTTAATGATTGACGGCCGACACATACCGCGACACATGGCGACCACAGCGGATCCATGTCGCAGGAAACTGTTTGGGGTTCCGGAACGACTTGTTCTGTCGCAACTTCCGGGCTAGCGACATTCGGGTGGAATGGCCGATAAAGGCGCTTCTCGTCAAACATCAACCTCGAATTCGTTGACTACTCTAGACGCCGGGCCGTAGCGGCGGACATGTCGGATTGGCAAAGCAAAACCGGGTGCTCGCGCAGCCCGGTAGTGGTTCCCCAATATTCCGTCGAGGCGTACTGTATTGACTCGCAGCGGGGATGGAAAAAAAGAATCGCGAACCACAACGTTCAAAATTGTCGCCTAGAGACCATACCACTGGCTTCGTAATCCGGGAGACCATGGCCGTCTTTTCGCAGTAAACCGCTGTCGAGTAATCGCGCTACCATTGCCGCACGGGAGCCCACGCCAAGTTTCGCGAAAATTCGGCGTAGATGAGTGCAAACTGTCCAGGAGCTAATCCCTAGCACATCGGCAATCACTTTGTTCGGATGCCCTTGTGCAACCATGCGGACCACCTCCTGCTCTCGGGGACTTAGCTGGGGTCGCAATTGCTCCAGCTTGGGCAAGCGAACCAGAAGGTATCTTGCATTAACCAAATGGATATCGAGAATAATCTCCTCGGCAGGCGGAGCAATCTCATTTCTTTCGGCAGAAAGAACTGCATCGAGCGCGCTTATTACGTTATTTAGCGTTTCCGCCAATTCTTCGGACGTGCTTGCATTTTCGGGTGCCAACATCGCCGCTGCATTTGCTCCTCGGCTCGTCATTGTAGTCCTCCCGACGGAGAGCATCTCGCAACGCGCTCGCACGTTAATGATGCACACCCAATTCCAAACTATCCGGCGTGCAAGGTACCCTGTGGTCCCGAATGATACCACTCAGTCGCAGCAAAAAGCGCGTACCTTCTTTGAGCGACGGATGTCTTGGTGACCCCAAATAAGCTCGCGATTCAACGTAACTGATTCAATCGAGCTAAATGCGGCTACTTATTAAACATGACTGTTGGACTCATTCCCCACCACGTATCCTGAATCTGCCAAGTGTCTTCGAGGCAGGGATCGCTTGATGCAATACTCTCACGAAACGGAATGGGAGATGGACTTGCTAAAGGAATTCGAGGAAATCACTGAGTTCGAGCATGCCCGGCGTTCTGCTCCGAAGCATGTCAAGCCTGCGCCTCTCCCTTCGCTACCGAGCCGTGTTGCCCGTGCACTGGACAAGATTGACGCCAGTCTCAAAACGAGCGACCGTGACCATTCCTACGCAGAGGTCGAGCGGTGCTGGATTAATAAACTCAGGAGACCTGGGGCGGATGATCGTGTGATTCGTTGGCGAGACATCTGCACGAAAGGGCCCAAAACCACTATGTCGTGCGATCCCATTCCATCACTTGATAAGACGAGAATTCTAAGGACGATCCGGTCCGTCGCCGACGTCGATAAATTTGGATCAAAGTTGGGCTTTATCACCTCCCTAAAGTCGTACTTCGCAGTCGTCGAAAACGTCCAAGATCTTCATTACACCGTCCAGGACGTTCTGAACGCAAATTTTGTCACGATGGACTGGGATCCTCCAGTTCCACGCGCGTACGTGTCGATCAGCGAATGGACATACCGGCAGATGAAAAATCCCAACAGCGTCTACAGTTGTTTCATCTGAACTAGCACTGCTCTACGTTGATCAGTTCCCATTTCCAAGAAACTTCCCAAGCCGAAACAAACTCCGCGATCGCTCGAATTCTGGCGTTTCGCGCATATGTCCTTCGCACTGTAGTGATGCGTCCGAATCCAGTACCTTACTCGAGCGACCTCGACTCGGCGACCTGAAACGCGCTCACTAGCTTAGCCGAAACTCCTTCTATCGAGCCCACTGCAACTCCTCATCAGATGCGACTGGCTAACCTTTACCGGAAAAGCTAATTTGCTGTTGTCAAGCTGTTGCAAGGAAGGAGCAGGTTCATGGCATATTCTCAGGAAACCGAATGGGAGATGGAACTGGAAGAGGAACTCGAGGGACTAGGCGAATTCGAGCAACCGGAATCCTCCCATGAATTTGAATCGCACGAATGGGAGCATCCCGAATCCGCTCACGAATTCGAATCGCATGAGTGGGCGCATCCGGAGCTTACTAACGAATTCGAATCCCATGAATGGGAACATCCCGAATCTTCACATGAGTTCGAGAGCCACGAATTTGAGCATCCCGAAATCGCGCACGAATTCGAGCATCCGGAATCCTCCCATGAATTTGAATCGCACGAATGGGAGCAGCAAGAGTGGGAAGGCGAGAGTGGAGAGCAGTTCTTCAAACGCATAGCCCGGGGCATTGGCCGCTTTGTACGTCGAGCGGCGCCGATTCTGCGGTCCATCGCGAAAGTTGCGGCCCCAATGGTAGGAACGGCGATTCTCGGTCCCGCGGGCGGCGTTCTGGGCAAGCTCGCCAGTAGCGCCTTAGGCGAACAGGAATCTGAGTATGAACATCCGGAACTAAGTCATGAATTTGAAGGGGCAGCCGAAATCCACGAGTCCTCGCATGAAATTGCCCACGAGATTGCTCATCACGAATTGACAAATCATGAAGCGCTTGCCGAAATGATGGCTGAAGCCGCAGCTCACGAACAGCACGAGGGCCACGCCGAGGCGATGGCAGGAGCAGCCACGATGAGCGCGCTATCACCGCGAGATCGCCGGGCGTTGCGCCGAGTTCTACGCGACATGGTTCGTGGCGTGGCCGTGTTAACCCGCATTCTTCGCCGGCACCGTATTACGCGTCCGGCAGTTCGAGCCGTGCCTACTATCGTGCGCCGCGCGGTTCGCGATCTGAAGCAGCAGGCCGCTGCGGGACAGCCCATCACACGAAAGGCTGCGGCGCGTGCTACGGTCCGGCAGATGCAGCGCGTTCTGGGGAACCCAGCTGCGTGCGCGGCTGCGATTCGCCAGAACGTGCGAGCCACTCGCACGCTCCGCGGCCGTGCTGTACGCGCGTGAACACAGAACGACTAGTGCGGCTGGATGCTGAGCCACGAAGCTGAACTAAAAGAAGAATGAGGTGATTGCATGGCGGCCACATTGTCCGAATACGAGCTAGACGCTTTGCCAGAACTGGAAGCGACACATGAGTCAGATATGGAGGCGGCACAGGAGAGCGGCCGGTTTTTCAGCGCCTTGGCAGTCCTGGCGCGTCGACGTGCAGGTTCATCGGCAGATTCAGGATCGCTGCAAAGACTCGTTGCGGGCATGGCAGCGCGCCAGGCGCTTGGTCGCGGCCTGTCGGCAGTGCGCGGCGGCACAAGTTGTTCCGTAATTGCCCCTAGGAATGGCACAGGTTCAATGCCACCTTCTGAAGGCGAGATCAGTCCGATTCGCCGGATTTATCCGGACGCGATGATGGAGCACCTGGGACACGCCGCTGCCGAAGCGCACAGTGAAGCCGAAGCTGAAGCGCTAGTTGGTGCGATGGTTCCACTGGCAGCGCGCCTGGTTCCGCAAGCCGCGAGAGCTCTAACGCAGGCCACTCCCGGGCTCGCCTGCGGATTGGCAGGTGTAGTTCGCACGTTGCACCGAAGCCCAGCCACTCGTCCGCTGGTGCGCACAGTACCTTCCATCGTGCGCGGCACGGCCATGAGCATCGCCCGGCAAGCATCCAGTGGAGCGACTGTAAATCCGCAGGCCGCCGTGCGAACACTTGCAAGGCAAACTGCGCGTATACTTGGAAACCCGCGCCAAGCCGCGCAGGCGTTTCGGCGATCGCAAAACTTAGATCGGCGATTTCATCGCGCGAACGGCGCGCCTGCAGCTTCCTGTCCAAACTGCGGCGCCGCTGTGAGGTGAGGCTGCGATGGCTGCGCTGCCGGATACATCACCGCGATTGGAAACGCTCCTGCCACCGGTTCGTGAGACAGCGGCACCGGCTCGGAACGGAACAGCGCCTCCAGTACTGAGTGCGTGGCTGCGGGCGCAGTCGATCAACGTCAATCGTCATGCGGCCGCGCTGCGACCCTTCCGCCGCGAGGAATTTGGCACGGGTGCCGCCGCGCCATCCGAAGGGCATATACAGGCTGTTAACAAGCTGATGACCTCGCTCCGGCGTGGGTTGCTCAAAATGACAAAGCACGTGACGGAGAGCGCTCATGCCGCAAGTGAACAACCATTGACAGCGCGTCTGCAAGAGACGGTTGACCGCAAGGAACGCGCGCACAACTGGGTGCAAGCGGTCGAACGTATTTGGGATTTCTATTTTGAATTATTCGGTCAACGGCAAGGTCGATATGCGGAATGGCTCCTCGGTTGTGACCGCATTGCGATGGATTGCTATCAGGTCGCCTACACAGGAATCGCCGCGGCGCGGTCGATCCCCGCACCACCACCGTTCTGCTATATGCGGACCGGCTTTGGACCAGCGACGTTTCGACGGGGAATTCCGCTGCAGAAATTAGGCAAACAACTGAATCCGTTCCCGCTCGTTCAATTGCCATATCACAGGCTTGTGAATCCGTGGACTCTCGGAGCCGTGTTGCATGAGGTCAGCCACAATCTTCAGAGCGACTTAGGGCTGGGGCGGATCGTTCCCCGCAAGGTGGCGTTACGTCTCTTACAAGCGGGATGTGGGCGATCCGTTGCCGCAACATGGGCACGTTGGAACCGTGAGATGTTTGCGGATATGAGTGCGCTGCTGCTCGGGGGTCCGGCCATAGTGGGTTCTTTGATGGACATCATCGGCCGTGGGCTAGAGACCGTAGTGTCGTTTAACGCACGCGGCGTGCACCCCACGCCATACTTCCGGATGTTGATCAACCTTGAATTACTCAGGCGCATGGGATTTCCCGATGAAGCGGTAGAATACCGGAAAGCCTGGCAGCGCATTTACCCTGATCCAGGTTCCGGCGATATACCGCGGGCCCTCCTGGAGACGTTTCCGGAAGCGAATCGAATTGCGGTGGACACCATGTGCTTTCAGCCCTTTCCATCGCTCGGCAACAAAAGTCTAGCGGAAGTAATCAGATTCCAGCCCAAGGAGCAAACCATGATCGAGGAGGCTGCACGACGCATGGCGGCAGGTGTGGATCCAGGCATCGTCCCGGAGCGCTTTCTTATTGGCGCGGCTCGCCTGGCGTTGGACCGCCATCTGGCGCGCCCCGGAGTCATTACAAAAAATTTTTACCAAGAGCTGGCGCGGAGATGAATCATGGCATTGGAAAGAATCTTTCGCGAATTACCCGACAGTATTCGAAAGCTCCGGGACAGCATGCTGGCGCTGCAACTCACAATTCGGGAGGATTTTCCGCTGCACGGCAGCGTGGTCCTGGTGGACCAATTTGGCGATGCCGTTGACGATTCTTTGGGCTGGCTCGAAGACTCTTTGACCGCCGCCATAGAAGTCCAGGAGTGTGCGAAGCGCCCAGTCGATATCGATCGGGCCCGCCGGGCGCTCGCTATTTGTCAGGAACAGTTCCATCGAATGGTACGGCGATTTGATTCCGATTTGGTTTCGTACGAGAAACTGAAAGACCTGACTGGCTTTGGGCGGAGTCGCCGCGGTGAGTGGCTCGGCTGGGTCAAGAGCGTGCGGAAGGGGCTCGATGAATGCCGGCAGCCGATGGAGGAAGTGAGTAAGGCATTGTTGGCATGCTGGCAAGAGATCGCCGAACACGCGCATGTGAGCTCCGTCTCGGTTCAGGCCACTAACATCGGCCAACAGATTGCAGCTCCAGAGTTGATTTCCAGAACTCTGGCGAGCGAAGGGATTACCTGAATAGCAGCGCGGGTCGGGTGTGACTTGGCTCGAGCGGCAATGCGGATACGAAGCAAGCGAGAGTTTTACAGCGTAAGGAGAGGACAAATGGATTTGAAAATTACTGATTGCCAAGCTACGCCAAGCTCAATCACTCTGGTTTTCTCTACTAATGGAATGGCCAGTGTGACAAGCGCCAGTTTTACCGTATTCGATCCCGCCGTGAGTTCTGCTCCAATTCAGCCAAGTAACGCCTCCATTACGGGCAACCTGGCGAAGCTTGCGCTTTCTCCTTTGACGCCGCTCAACGTTGGCGACCAAATACTCGTATCCGTCACTGGGATCGTCCTCTCGCCAGTTTCTCCGGAGCCGCCCACACCGTTGGCAATCGGCACTGTTGTCAAATCCTTGTTGCAGATTGTGAATGGCGTTGCAACACCAACCCTCGTTGTCATCTATTTCTCCGAGAATCTCAATACCTCGACGCCACCTGGCGCATCAACTAGTCCAAGCAACGCGAGCAATTACACAATACAGTCTGCTGGTGGGCCACTGCTTAACCCAGCATCTGCCGTTTACGACGACAGTATTCAGGCGACGTTCCTGCAATTCGGCCCGAACATATTGCAGTGGGGACAAGAACTCACCATAACGGTCAACAACGTCACCGACGTGAATGGAACCCCGATCGGCAATGGCGGCAGCAACACAGTTTATGCACGTGTTGGCAGCCATGATCGAGATGGTGGAAGCGGTGGCGACGGACTGAGCAGACGGGAGACCAAAGAGGTCACTGAATCCGTTGAGGACGCTGTGGCTTACCCGGTCCTTACCGAGCAGGTGAGCTTTTCGCCTTCGAGCGGAGGAGGCGCGCCCACAACCGGCGCGCTTACTCCCGTACCTGCGGGGGCTGCGCTCGCAACTAGTGCGGCCAAAGCCGTGACGGACGTATTGGGTTGGAAGGCAAATTCCTCCGATCCCAAGGGCTTTATAGGCGCACTTACCCAAGCTTTCACTCTGACGGAAGTTGAGGGACACGTTGAGGCGACCTGGAATCCACGGACGTATGCGGTGCAGACGGATCTCGGCGGCGGCATTAGCGGCGCGCAAGCTGTTCTCTATAGTCGTGCAAAAAACGCTCTCGATCAATGCCTGCCCTTGCTGAATGGGCTTTATCCGTTGGATCCTGACGCCGATCCCGAGTATGTCAAAGCCCTGCGTGAGATGGCTACGAGCCAGATAAATGCGATTGTTACCGAGCTAGGCACAGTGGGTGGACCATCGGTACTCCGCGTCAATACTTATTTCGGCATTCTGTTAGGTACAACTCAGCCCATCACATTCAGCGGGCCAGGCGCAACCGTCCCGCAATTTGATCCGGATCAGATTCAGGGCACACTTGGCGAGCTAAGAGACACCTTTGGAATCTACTTCCAAAAAGCTTCTCAAAATAACCCGTACTCTAATTCGATTCAAGACGAGCAGAACATCACAAACTTCCGCGTGATCTCCGACTATATGACATCGCTGTTGCAAAGCTGGATCAGTAACGGACAGTTCTTTGTGCTAGGAACTCAAAACCAGCCGGCATTCTTCGGAACTCAGCTCGTCCTTATCTCGAGGCAGTTCTCTGTGATCGCTGAAACCGTCAACGAATTGCGGTTCGCGCTGGATTCTGTTTTCATTGGACCTTCGGAGCGGCAAACTTTGCTACTTCAGTTGGCGACTAATCCCGCTATTTTCCTCGAAGACATGTTGCAGCAGGTTGAAGCTTTTGTCAGCGATGAGGGACCTGGGCTGTTGCAGAATGGCGGCAGGATTTCCGTGACAAATAACGTGCTGCCCGTGATGAAGTCTTTCTTCGGAATGGTTCGTGAGGCCCGCCGGCCAGTCAACGTGCGCCAGTTGCCGGATGGTTATCGAACTGTTCGCGTGCAGCGCGCGATCGATGACCTGCGCGACCAGATTAGCGAGCTGATCAATCTCGTTCAGCCTATAGGCCAACAGCTACCAGCGGCTGTACAAGTGCCTGAGCCCATTCAAGTATTGTTCGTTACGCCAAACAACCCCGTGCCCAGTTCGACCCCGGTTACGCTCACCATCGCAGGGACGGGTTTTGAGGAGGGCGCAACCTGCAGCCTTGCTGGGTTGCCACCCCAACCCAAATCCGGCGGTTCTCAAGGGACGCCCTCGCCCGTGACCGTTCGCGTCAGTGGGCCGCAATTTGCAACCGAGAACCTGTTGTTTGCGCAGGTCTCAATTGCCGGTGGCACGGCGGGTTTTGTATACCCCTATACGGTGATTGTTAACAACCCAGATGGAACCTCAGCCTCTCTCAGAGCCGGTCTCGCGGTCACTCCCTGAGTGACTGGACCCTTTGGACGGGCTTTTAATCGGACTTTTGTAAGTTGAGGAGGCTCATTTATGGCCACTGAGAAGGATTATCAAAGCCTTTATGACCGGATAGCAGCACTTAGAGATACGGTGACGAGTCGGCTCGGCGCCGACCTCATCAGTAATCCGCAGCTCGGCGATGCGATCACGAAACAAATCGATGACATGCTGCAATCCGTCGTCGCTGCAGACAGCAAGGCGCCCCCGCCTCCGGATAAAGGTCTCGCGGCTCTGGCGGGCATTGGCGCCGATGCTGCCAGCACGCTCGGACAAACTCGCATCCCGCCTGGCATTGAGCCCTACGACGAGACGATCACTTCAGAGCGAATCATCGCCGTGGGAGATGTTTACTACATTTACCAGCACGAGACGATCGGCGTTTTCCGGGTAGTTCAAAAGCTTCAGGAGCTCTTCCGTGCCGGCACGGTACGTCTTTCGGGAGGAGCTGGCGCATACGCGCTGTACCAGTTTGATCGTCGCGAGGTGCTCCGCTACACGCAGCGCGATCGGCTCGCAGCTTATCGCCGCATCTTTAATTACGGCAACGCGCCCGTGCCCACCGGATCGCGGCCAAACACAGACTTCCACAAGCTATTTGCTCATTTCATTCACCAGGTGACTCTATTTTGGCGAGATAAACGCATTTCAGATGTCATCCGTGAACGCGCATACGATCCCAGCTTCGGTTCGATTGCGATCGTCCGGCGTGCCGGCCTGGATTTGCGCAACAACCTCAAGTGGCTGTCCTTCGGACATCTCAGCGTTCTGCGCGTAGAAGTGCTGCAACTGCTCGAAGAAGCATTCAAGATCCTCAACTCGGAAGATATCAAGCGGCTATTCGGCGCTGACAATGCTTGGGATGTGGTGGAGGAAGTATTGATTCGCTATTTCAACGAGCGGCTGGTCACGTCACCGCGGCAGCGGATGGGAGTGACGGGACGCGAAATTCTTCGCTGGCTGGCGCAAGATCACATTTTGAAAACAACGAGATCCGAATTCGAGACTTTGCTGCTCGAGATCGCCGAGCAAGCAGAAGAATGGCTAACCAGTGCACAAGCCATGGGATTCGCCGGACGACCTGGATCCGCGCGTGTACTGCCCTGGACGAGAACATCGCCCTCCCCGGCATCAGCGAACGGCCATCGTCGACCTGGAATCGATGTACCCCGGCGCGCCGCCGCTCGTCAGCCGGTAAGTAGGTGGGGAGATACTCTCGAGTGCGAATGCGAGGCGACTCACTGACAAGTAAGAGGCGGGCATAGAAATGTATACGAACTATAGTTGGCCAATCGGCGGAGTCTATGGCGCATGGCCGCCCGGTCCTGCGTATGTCTTACCTGGCGCCCAAAGACCAACCCTGTATATGGGCGCTTATGCCGATCGGCAGAGTCGGTTCTATCTTCGGTCGCTCAGGCGAGATGGCATCTTTTTCGTCGACGTACCCACGCTCGTGCTCTGGGATGAGAACGGATATGTGGAAGAGAACGGGCTCTGGCCGTGAGCACTTGCAGCAGTTGCGCACTCCTGAGGGAGTTTGAAGAGGAATCAGAATACTCGCGGACGCGCAAACCGCGACGAACAAGGCGGACGGCAATTATCAGCGGTTTTCCCCGGTACAGCCAATCTGTAACATCACTGCCAGCGGCGGAGCGGGCGAAGATCGTCCGCGTCGCACGCTTTCTTGGGCGTGCTCTTCGCTCCGGAGAACCCGCCCTTCGGGCAGTACAACTGGTTGGGCATGCCGACCTGGATACGCCGCGAAGGCCGGCGTTCGAGCGCCGGATTGCGACATCCCGCGCTCAAATGGTTCGGCTGGCTTTAGTGAGAGCGCTAGACATCCTGGACCGCAAAGGCTTGCAGCGTCCCGCGCCTCTCTACTCATCACGTGTTGCATGGCGGGTGGAATCGGCCGGAGCAACCCAGCCGGTCGTACCAAATCCGCGCAGCGAACTGGAGCGGAGGAGAAACCGGCGCGTGGAGATCTCGCTGGTTTCCCAGAGCGGACCGGCAGACCTGCGCTTGCGCGAGGCGCGGTATGGTTTGGCCGAAGCGCCGCTTTCCAACCGGTTGCAGAAAGCTGTTGACGACTTCCTTCGGCGGGCACCGAACGATCTCATCAGGTACGACGACCCAGTTTTAAAGGTGAAAGACTTACCAGATCGCAGAGTGTGCGTGCGCGCGGTGGCTATGAAAGCCGTACAGCTATGCCGGACTGCGGCCGACAGAGACCGCGACGTCCCCTGTGCTCCGCCTTTGACCTTGAGGCGCGGGCGCTGCTTATCGCAAACGCGCGGAGTTGAAATCTTGTCAGGAAAAGACTATAGGGCGCCGCTCATCGCACCGTTCCGGTGTTGCGACTGGAGCAGCGATTGTGCCCAGAAGGCCAACGCGGACTGTCTGGTTTGCCGATCCGCGGGTAAAGGTCAGTATCTGGTTCTACAGTACAAGCCGGGGCCTTTACGCGCGATGGTGGGGAAGCTCAAATGCCTGCTCGATCGAGGCTGCGCCGTGCCAGTAGCTGTGCTTAGCGGCACGTGTGACGACAAGCCCGACACGACATGCAGCGCTCCACCCCAAAACAGATGGCGTGATTGTTGGGAGCATTGGCTGCTGGTTATCGGCTATGACGGCGACCGATTTGTATTCTGGGACTCTGCGGGTACCAGCGCGATTGGGCCGCTAAGACCGGATAAGGACAACCATCATTTCGGCATTCTGCACTACGATTCCGCCCAGAACCGGTTTTCCACCGCAAGCCCGGATCCCAGCATCGACGGTCTGGAAGTTACAGGACCAGTCGGTCCGCATGATCCGGCGGGCTTTCACACCCAAGGGGTCCAGGGACCGCACCTACAGAAGCGTTATCAGGTAGTTTCCATGTGGGCGGGCCTTCCCTCGAAAGCTGATGGCGGGCCTTGTCCGAAAGTTTAGGACGGAAACGAAGGAGGTTAACATGATCGCCCAGCCAGGACATGCCGTGCAATCGAGTTGGAACAGGAGTCGGAGGCAGGCCCATTTCTTCAGTCAACGCTATGCGGGCCGTCGGAGCTTGCTGTGACGGTGTCGCTTATTTCAACGTTCGTACGGTCGTGGTTTGGTAATGCGATGCATATGTGGGGGCGTACGACGTATGAAATTGAGCAAGTCATGACCGGGATGAACCGTTCGAAATATGCAGTTAGCCCTCGAGGGGTGGAGAACTATGAGTCTATCTACGGCATTGGAGCTGTCCCAGCAAGAACTTGAAAGCGAACTTCAAGAGCAATACCCCTTTCGGGTAGGGGTGCGCAGTGCTGATTACGAATCAGCGGCGGCACGCTGCCCTCCAGACAAACCGTACACGGTAACCGGGTTTGGGCGCTACGCTGTCCACGTACGCGAACTTCCGGAATCGCAGGTTAAGAAACTTCAGAGAATCGCAGACGAAATTCGGAACAGCTTGTCTGGTACCGCAGCAGCTAAACCGATTACACAGGTGTTTATCCTCGGTCATGCGGATCCGGATCCAGCGCGTGAGAGTCGCGAGCCGGGTTTTCAGCAGTACATCAGTGAGGTACGAGCTTATCAGGCCTATAACTACGTGTCTTGCAACTTGGGCGAGACGCTCGCAAGGCGCGTTCGCTGGATTCGCGTCGGCCGGGGAGCGAGGTCCCTTGCCGTGCCCAAACCGCGAACGGAGGCTGAACGCAAATGCAACCGTCGCGTCGAATTCGTGCTTGTGCGTACCTCCTCACTTCCACGGATGGACCCAAGCAAGATCGGAGAAGCGAGCCTTCGACGGGAAGCGTTTGCTGAGTACTACCACATAGCTCTTCAGGGCACGTCCGGGCAATACGACAAACCTTATGTAGCAACGCAGAAGGCAAAGGAAATTGCGGAAATGGCGGTCGAGCGTATCGCGCAGCGAGCTGCACAGATGCAGCGAGAAAAGTGTCCGGAAGACGTCGGGGCCGAATTCGTACCTTACTTTAAGGATGCGCTGCAAGGCACAGCATCGAAGTTTTCCGATCCAGCGATCGCGGTTGAAAAAGCCTGGAATATAGCTGGACAGTCCAGGTATTTCGTTCAGGAACAGGAAATCACTTTTTATTACTGGAAGTATGCTCAGTTACCCCAGCCGATGGACATCGATTGCGAAGCTGGGGTACGAGCAGAAAGCGGGCCACCAAATCAGGTGCTGTGCAGGACGCACGGGCACGTTCTCGATGCGACCGCACGTATGGTTATCGCCCATGATCTCGAAGAATACAAAAAGCGCTCGCAAAAACGGTCGTCAGACCGCATTCAGCGGCGTCGTTGACGAAACGCCGTGGCCTGCGCTGATTTACGCCCGCACTCATCAGCGGCGGTTCCTCGAAGAGTTGAAGCAATTCACTCGTTTCCCTACGATCAGCGCTCAATCAAAACACACCCGCGACCTGAAAAATTGCGCGGACTGGCTGGCAAAGCATTTGCACCGAATCGGACTCGAACAGGTGAAGGTAATTCCGGGCAAGCACCATCCGATCGTGTTTGCTGAATCACGACGCGAGCCGGACGGCCCTACTCTGCTGATCTATGGCCACTACGACGTCCAGCCCGTTGATCCACTTCAGGAATGGCGCTCAGCCCCATTTGAGCCCACTATTCGCGGCTCCGATCTCTACGCCAGAGGCGCATGTGACGACAAAGGCCAGATGTTCACGCATGTCAAGGCCCTGGAATCTTACCTGCGCGGGAATGGAACGCTGCCGCTGAATGTGAAATGTCTGTTCGAGGGAGAAGAAGAAATCGGCAGTCCCAGCTTGACTGGTTTTATCGCGCACAACAAGGGCGCGCTGGCGGCAGACGTCGCATTGATGTCCGATACGCAAATGCTAGGCCCGAACCGTCCCGCCATCAGCTGTAGCGAAAGAGGTGCACTGGGTCTGGAACTCGAGGTGAGCGGCCCAGCTCACGATTTGCACTCTGGAAACTTCGGCGGCGCTGTACATAATCCATTGCAGGCCCTCGGAGAAATCACCGCCCGGCTCCACGACTGCAGCGGGCGCATCGCCATACCCGGCTTCTATGACCGTGTTCGACGGTTGGACGAGAAACAGCGTGATCGCATGGCCGAAACTGCGCCATCCGACGCGCATATACTTCGAGAGGCGAAGACGAAAACCGGTTGGGGAGAGCGAGGCTTCACGCTATACGAGCGAACGACAATACGTCCGGCGCTTACAGTAAACGGTTTGACAGGCGGATATCAGGGGCCAGGCGGAAAAGGTATCATTCCAGCGCGAGCGGTTGCAAAGCTCAGCTTCCGGCTTGTACCTGATCAAGATCCACGCCAGATCGACCAACTCTTTCGGGAACATATTGCACGCATTACACCTCCTACTGTGCGCGCGAAAGTTCGTACGCTTTCCGCTGCAAAGCCGGCCGTAGTCAATACGCACCATCCTGCGATGCGTGCGGCAGCACTCGCCTACAGGAAAGGATTTGGCGCAGCGCCCGTGTTCTTGAGGTCTGGCGGCACAATCCCGGCGGTGAGTACGTTCCAGGAGGTGCTTGGCATCCCCACAGTGTTGATGGGCTTTGCATTGCGTGATGATCGAATTCACGCACCCAACGAAAAGTTTCATCTGCCGAACTTTTATAACGGAATTGCTACCTCAATTTTCTTCATGGCAGCAATGAGCCGGGGGCGAACTTCAAAAGCTGTGTTCGAGCGAGGAATTGGCGTGGCGGAGCTTAGCTAGATGATTATCGACTGCCACTGCCATGCTGGCAAAGGCGATCTGATGACCGACCCTTGGAACACCGACGCTCCTCTCGACGCGTATCTGCGCCGCGCCAGAGCCGCGGGAATTCACAAGACGATCATCTTCGCGCTGTTCCATACGAATTATGCACGGGCCAATTCGGAGGTCGCTAGAACGGTCGCGCGCTATCCCGATCAGTTGATCGGATTTGCGTTCGTTCATGCCTCGCGAGATGCCGGCCGAATCTTTCAAATGGTGCGCCAGGCCGTCACACAATGGAAATTCCGGGGTATCAAGATCCATGGCCATGAAGCCATGCCCACACGCGAAGTGTGTGAAACTGCGCGTGTCTTCCGCGTGCCCCTGCTTGTGGACGTCGCGGGACGAACTCAGGTCATTGATATGTTGGCGCCACAATACCGCGAGGTGAATTTCATCGTTCCGCACCTCGGCAGCTTTGGAGATGATTGGCGGGCTCACCAGCGAGTTGTGGATCAACTCGTTCACTACCCAAATGTTTATGCAGACACCTCTTCCGTAAGAAGATTTGATTACATCGTGCAAGCCGTCAAGCGTGCCGGACCGCACAAACTGCTTTTCGGCTCCGATGGCCCATGGCTCCATCCTGGCGTAGAAATTCAGAAAATTCGCTTGCTAGGCCTGCCTCGTCACGAGGAATCACTCATTCTTGGCGGCAACATAGAACGATTGATGAATCGCGCTCGGTTGGCGAGTATAGCGAAAAGTGTTGCTCACGCGCTTGCTCCCAAAGAAACGACAACAGGGCCTCTCGCCCAGCTACGCTGAACTGTGGATGGACGCAATGTGACGAGAGTAGAGCGTCACTGAAATTGGCCGCCCGCAGTACGGGCGCGTGCTTCAGTTGTAGCCCGGGTTGCCAAGAGGTTCACGGCTGTTGATGATCAAAACACCGGTTACCTCTCGAATCAGCAGCTTCTGAATTTGGTACTCGAGCTCCTTGGAAATTGGTAGGTCGCCCCCGAACAGATGAGCTCAAGAATAGTCAATTGAGCAGGGCACAGAAGTAGTTTCGCGGCCCGCGGATTAGCGCCTACTAGTTGTTAGGTGCGTATCCTATGCACATCTCGAATGGACTCTTCACGTCCATCCGCCCCTTCGCCACTGTCCTACATGTAATCTGGGCGGCCTTCCTTTAAGCGGGCCGTAATCTGTTCGTCCGTGAGAGGATGCGCGGCATTCTCCTCCTCTAACATTTTTTCACCCGCCGCTTCCGGACGATCCCCGTACAGCTTGCGAAAAGAAATATCGCAACTCAAAAACACCTTGCGGTGTGTGAGCATACTTGTTGGCGACGGCGTGGCTCACGGTCGAAGGGTGCAATCCAATCTCTTCCGCCAGCTCTTTAATCACCATTGGCTTCAAGTGGTCGATCCCATGTTCGAAGAAATCCGTTTGCCGGCGGACAATCGAGTCGCAGACGCGCAACATCGTTTCCTTCCTCTGCTCGATGTTCTTAATCAGCTGCAGGGCAGAGGCATATCGCTCCTTCACATAGTTGCGGATCTGTTTGTTTGGTTCCCGGTTGCGATCCACAATCCACCGAAACTTTCCGTTCAAGCGGAGCTGAGGTATGTCCTCCTCGTTCAGGTCGATAACGTAGGCGTCGCCCCTTTTTTTGATACATACATCGGGTTCCACCTGACGCTCCCTCCCGCGAGAGTATCGCAGACCAGGAGCCGGATCCAGGTGCGCTATGAGATTCTGTCGTTAGCACGATAAATGTCCGGTTGAATTAGCAGGGTATCTGTCCGCTTTTGAAAGCGGCTGGAGACGCTGGAGCTTGGAAACAAGCCAAGCGATCTCGGCCGCGGAACTGGAGCGGATGATGAAACTACAA
>JAFAUR010001120.1 GCA_019243205.1 Acidobacteriaceae bacterium
CGGCGGCGAATTCTATGCGGCCCAACGCGTAGATGCCGGCTTCGAGCGTGGGGATGCGCAGTAAGCGCCATTCGGTGTCGGCGATGGATTGTACGAGCGCGCGTTCGTGGTCGGTGGCGGGTTGGTGCGCGACGATGAAACGATCCACGTGGGCCTGGTAAGCGGCGAGGTCATCGGAGGGCAGCAGGACGGTGCGTCCGGTGAGACCGGTTTTCACGGCGTTCAGGGAAGAATTCGATTTGCCTTCGGGCGTGCGCAGGCCTGTGGAGAGTTTGGCGTTGGCGCGGTTTGCGTTGAGTTGAGCGGGAGTGGACATTTTCTGATTGGCTTCGGACAAGACGGTAACACGGCGCGGCAAGCGTTTGGAGTTAAGTTGTTGGTGCGAAAAGGACAAATCGTTGTGAACGCTTCGCGGGCACAGGCAGGGGATATGCTAAGCGGTGCCGAGAGTAAACCAAGGCAAGTGTTCGTCTAGTACATCGGTCGTTGGGCCCCGGGATCGCCGAAGAGGCGGACCATGCTGCGACTCCTTGCAACCATGCTGATCAGCGGTGGCGCAGCTCACGCGGATCGTGGCACCGGTTCTCGGCCGTTTGCAGCACGATTCTATCGTGGGGAACAGACCCGTAATCCGAATGGTTTAACCGCAATATGCCAGGCAATCTTGCGTGTTGTTGCCTGTATTTAGGAGCGTTAGTCTGGGCGTGGTCACGCCGCCGAGATGCGAACGCACGCTCGTGCTGTGTGGTTCAGCGCAGGTACACACCCAATGTTCATTCACAAAAAAGAGTTACTGGTTCCTGTCAAGGTCGGTACGCCTGATCCGCGTTTCGGCCAATTTCTCCTCGAGCAATTCGGAGGAGCCACCGGTGAGCTGACTGCTTGCCTGCAGTACTTCGTCCAGTCATTTCACGTTGAAAATGCTGGGTTGAAGGACATGTTACTGGACATTTCAACCGAAGAGATCGGCCATCTGGAAATGGTAGGTCGATTGATCGAGTTGCACACTGTTGGCGAGGCCAAAATCAAAGCAGAGGAAAGCCATCTGTTCGCCATGCGCGGCAAAGGGCCGCATTTCCTGGATAGCATGGGGACCGCCTGGTCCGCTCAATATATCAATGAAGGAGGAGATGTCGTTCGTGATCTGCGCGCCAACATTGCGGCTGAAGCAGGCGCGCGCCAAACGTATGAGGAACTGATTAAACGCTGCCCCGATGACGGCACAAAGAAAGCTCTTGTTCACCTGCTAACTCGCGAGGTCGCGCACACCAAGATGTTCATGGAAGCACTTGCCTCGATGGGCAAGCTGACCGATGCTTATTTTGGCAACATTCCGCCGGACGATACCGTCCAAATCTACTACAACATGAGCTCGGATGGCACGGATCAGCGGGGCCCCTGGAACACCGAACCGGCCTTCAAGTATGTCGCAGACCCGCTGTCACGGGGTGGCGAAACGGCTCACCCCGGGATTGAACGGCCTGACCTGACCACCGCCAGCAAGGTGCAGGTCAACGCTGCCGCGAGCGGAAGCTCACGCGGCTGAACACAAAGGCTAGCAGCCCACCGCGGCCCGCACGATCCATGACCGAAGGTCGCGCTCGTCGGGTGGGCGTGATAATCAGCACGGCGGATTGGCGTTTGCGCGTAAAGGCGCGAACGCCTTTTCAATCTGCGGGCAGCCTCAGTTCCGCGTAGTCACAATCCAATTCGCCGCATAGCGCTTGTATCACGAGTTCATGATCAGCTCGCTGCGGCAATCCCGAAACGGCAACCGATCCAATTACGCCTGTGCCTATGACGGTAATTGGAAACGAGCCGCCATGAGCTGCGAATTCGGTGAGAACCAGGCCGAAACGATCGATCAAGCTCGTATTCTTTTGCTGGAGTTCGAGCCCCAGTCCGTACGAGCTGCGATGGAACCGGGCGACCACATTCGATTTCCGCCTGGCCCAATCGGCGTTATCGGGCGTGCTGCCCGGCAGCGCGCAGAAAAAGAGTAATTGCCCGAATCGTCGTATGTCGATCACTAACGGGGCGCTCCGGGAGAGCGCCATGTCCCGGAGCCGACAACCCAATTTCCACGCAGATGCTTCGTTGAACGCCGGAAACTTCAACCGCTGTTCCTGATTGGCGATGATTGCCAGATCTTCGCTTACGCCCACAGACACTCACAATAACCCATGGCGTCAGCGGTGTGGAAGTACCTTTGTAACGCTTCACTCAACCTGCAACGATGATGGGGTGACCTAAATTCGCGTTCGCGAGTGCACCCGCGCGAGACCCGTGCCACATACACGCTACGGGTGCCCTGACGCGGCGTGAGCGGCGAACGCATCTTATTCAAGCGAGTAGCTACTCGCAGCAGTGGTCGAGCACCGCGCACACTTAGGGGTTGGCCGACATCCGTTTGAATGCTGTAAGGGCGGTAGAAAATGGCAATTTATCCGATCGATGGATGGTCATCTATGTAAGTAATTATTTGGACTGCGGTCTTGTGTTGTGGGGCGCGGAAGGCCTTCGCTTTAGCTGTGCACGAGTTCGGCATGCAAAGTGCAGGCTTAGGCGTGAGGAGTTAGTATGACCGTCCAGCAAGTTTTCAATGATTTTGTAAGTTGGATTGAAAAAAGCCCGTCCGACGGCAGTCCCATCAATGTAGTCGCTTTTCAATGGATCACAATGGGCGAAGCAAGCACAGTCGATTATGCTTACGGCACATTCGATTCTGTTAAGCCCGTTCTCCATTCGGAACCGCTGTTAACAGGAGCCTTTGAGTTCACTTCCTCTAATCTCTACTACAGCGCAACCGCCGGCCGATGGCTCAATTTGTATCCTTCTCCTCCTGCTGAGGCGGAAGTGATGCACGATTCAGGCAGCAAGAACGCGAGCTTGCAGTTCGCTACTGACCACCTTGCGCTTACGACGCCGGACGGCCTGCAGTTCCTTTTGTACTCGGACGACGAACGAAAGTCGGTATTTCTTGGAGAAACACCAAACAACAAACAAGGGTTTGTGCTTTCTTAGTTCAAATCCCAAGCTCCTCCTTCCCTATAAGGTTTTGTAGCGAAATCGAAGACGGGTACAAATTTCAGATGTCTACCAATCCTCTTAAGTTAGTAATGGACGACCTCCAGGCGTGGATACAAGCAAGTCCGGCTTTAGGAAGCCCTCTCAATGTAGTGGCTCTCCAGTTCTTTTTTATCGAAGCTGATGCCGGCGCGACGTTCGGATATGGGGTTCTCGAAGACGCGTCCGAACAAGGTTGCTTGAACGGCTATGTATGGATCGGTTCAGATACGTTGGAGTGGACCCCAGCAGGGTGGCGGATACACGGAGACGGCGATCCCGCCAATGGAGTTTTCGCGTCGTTTAACAGGTATAAAGCCACGCTGTGTCTCCCTGACTTTTCGCAGCAGTCTCTTGTATTCAGTGGATTCGGGTACGCTTTCCCGATGAAGATCGAATCACCGAACGATCAGAGAGCCTCTTTGCTGACGGGTGAAACCGAGACGTCAGGAGCAGGCGCGATTTCAACAGCAAAGATTGTTCTTCATTACACGAAACTCAAAATGACGAACTTCGACACCGGCGAGTGACCCGGAGCTGCCGCTTTGAGCGCGACGCTCATGCGCCGAAGGACAAGCCGGCTTTGCGGCATCGCGAACGGCTGTCGCAAATGTCACGACACGTGTTACGACTGTGGTGACTGCGCCAGCTTTCCAGGATTGGCAGAATTGGGCAGGTTTTCTTGCTTGGTTATTTAGAAGCTTCTAAACGAGCAAGAGCGTATGCAACCCAGAAGACCTTGTTCCTCTGCCATTCCTTCTATCGGTCTGATCATGAGCTGCGTACTGTTGGGGCCTGCCGTCGCGAGAGGAAATACGATCAGTACGTTCGACGTTTCGGGCCAATATTCAATCGAGCTTTCGATGCCAGCGCAAGGTACATTCGCCGGCAAATTAATGTTGGATACGACTTCCGGCGCACTCACTGCCGTGGCGATCAAGTTTGACGCGCTGGCGACCACATTCAACAACCTTTCCGAAAATGGACCAACGGCCGATAATTGGGAGCTCACGGCCTACGACTTTATAAGTGACAAACTGGAATTGACGTTCTTCCCAATCCCCAATTCGGGATCGCTGGTGAATCTCTCCGATGGTGTCATCCTCTCGGGCCAAGTTCTAGATAATGCAGGTGACATCGCTATTTTCCAAGGTCTCAGTGGCTACATCTCTCCCAGCGTGACTTCCGGCTCGCCCGTGCCCGAACCGTCGCCGGTGGCCCTGGTCGGCTTGTCTTTTCTGGCGGTTGGGATTGTGGCGAGAAGGGCGGTGAAGCGGAAGTCTTTTCGCAATCGGCATGAGACGCTAGCAGGCATATGGACAATGCCGTATTCAATGAACCGCGAGTGGCCCTCAACCGCATATACACGAGGATGGGGGACGCGGGTCAGACGCGGCTTGCGGGCGGCCAGCAGGTAAGCAAGAACAGCGCACGAATTGAATGCTACGGAACGGTAGATGAACTGAACGCTTTCTTCGGAGCCGCACGGGTGACCGCGACGGAAGCGGGTTCGAGAGTGGAGTCGATTGGACGCTTTGCACAGCAACTGCGGCGCATTCAGCACGAGTTGTTCAATCTGGGGTCCATTCTGGCAACGCTGCCCGAAGATGTGCATCCGAAGCAGGCACGAATTACGCAAACAGATATTGAACGGCTGGAACGGGAGATCGACCAAGCCAATGCGGAGCTTGCTCCGTTGCGCTCTTTTGTTCTTCCGGGAAGTACACGCCTTGAGGCAGAGCTGCACATTTGCCGCACTGTGTGCCGTCGCGCCGAGCGATTGCTGGTCAGCCTTGCCGGGCAGGAACAAGTGCCGCCTGAGACGGTTCGCTATCTGAACAGGCTGAGCGATGCTCTGTTTGTGTGGAGCCGATGGGTGAATCACGTTCTGCGTGCGGACGAGACGCTTTGGGAGCCGAACCAGGCGGCGACCGGACAGGCGGAATGAAAACGGATGCGCGACCGGGGGCCGATGCCGGCACGTCCAGTGATGCTTTCAGCGCGCTTGCGGCGGGGTTCCTCGGCTGGACACTGGATGCGTTCGATTTCTTTCTGGTCACGCTTTGCCTGACGGCAATCGCGAAAGAGTTCGGGAGAACGGATACGGAGGTCGCGTTCTCGCTGACGCTGACGTTAGCGTTTCGACCGGTGGGCGCGTTTATTTTCGGAATGCTGGCGGACCGCTACGGCCGACGGCTGCCGTTGATGATCGACCTGGTGTTCTACTCAGCGGTGGAGGTAGCAACGGGACTTGCGCCGAATTTTTCAACGTTTCTCGTGTTGCGGGCGCTGTTCGGCATCGGCATGGGAGGCGAGTGGGGCGTGGGCGCCTCGCTTGCGATGGAAAAAGTTCCCGCAAAGTGGCGCGGGTTGCTATCCGGCTTGCTGCAACAAGGGTATGCACTCGGAAACCTTCTCAGTTCTCTTTGCTACTTGTTTCTGTTCGATAAGTGGGGCTGGCGGCCGTTGTTTTTTCTCGGCGGCATACCGGCGTTACTGGCGCTGTTCGTCAGATATCGGGTAAAAGAGTCCGCGGTATGGGAGGAGACAAAGCGCGAGAAGTGGAGTCAGATCGGAGCCGACATCGCTTCCCATTGGAAGTTGTTCGCTTACCTGGTGGTGTTCACGGCCGGCATGAATTTTGCTTCGCATGGGACGCAGGACATGTACCCGACGTTTTTGCAGCGGTACTGGCATTTCGGAACCAGCGAGAGATCCCTTCTGACGGCGTTTTCGATGTGCGGGGCGCTTATTGGCGGTGTGCTGATGGGATTCGTATCCGACCACATCGGCAGAAGACGAACGATTGTGATTTCGTTGCTGGTGGCGGTGCTGACTGTGCCGCTGTGGGCTTTCGCGCCGCGGATCGGACTGTTATTTGCCGGGGCGTTTCTCATTCAATTCTTCGTGCAGGGCGCCTGGGGAGTGATTCCGGCGCACCTGAGTGAACTCTCGCCGAATGAAATTCGCGGGCTTCTGCCTGGGTTTTCGTATCAATGCGGAGCGTTGATTGCCGGGACGGTTCCGACGATAGAAGCCAGCATCGCCACTCGCATGAGCTATCCGGCGGCGATGGCTTCCGTGGCGTGCGTGGTGTTTGTGGGAACGGCGATTATCGCGGGTTTAGGGAAAGAGCGGAAAGGCCGACATTTTCTTACAGAGGCTTAGCGGCGGCTACGGCGGATCCGGTTTGCTTCCTGCTTTTCAAACAGCGGCAGGAGATGTTCTTCTATCCACGCGTCGGCGGCAATAAGCCCGCCCTTTTCAAAGGCCAGACCGATTTCGGCCTCAACTCGTGACGGTTCGCCGATTGAACCCAGGAATTCGTTGGAGGTCATGCGAACGCTCTTGGGGGCGTCGAGCATGCCGTCTTCTCTCAGAATTTTGCGGCGAGAGTGCAGAGTCAGGACAGCATCGCCGAGCCAGGCGTAACGGGCGATCGCATCCGGGGCTAAGTTGCGGCAATTGTGAGTCAACAC
>JAFAUR010000213.1 GCA_019243205.1 Acidobacteriaceae bacterium
CCGACTGAAATCCCAAACACGTACGCCAGGATAACGACCAACGGTCGTCGCACATGGGGTAAGTTCATAGAATGATTCGACTCCTTGTTTTGCTTGCGTTCTCGTTTACGTATGCATCCGCCCAGGATTGGGCGCGTCAACAGCTGGAGAAATCGCCGCGGCACCGCGAGTGGGTAACGGTCAAGCACGACGGCCGTTCAGTTGAGACATTCATAGCGTACCCGGAGTCGAAAGGAAAAACTCCGGTCGTCTTAGTCATCCACGAGATCTTCGGCCTCACGGATTGGGTGCAGGATCTTGCCGATCAGGTCGCAGCGGCGGGATATATCGCTGTTGCTCCCGACCTTCTTTCCGGTATGGGCCCGAATGGCGGAAGAACAACGAGCTTTGCTCAAAGCGAGGCCACGCAGGCTGTGAGTCATTTGAATCCGGACCAGGTGACTGCTGATCTCAATGCCGCGGCAGATTACGGCCTGAAGCTGCCTGCCTCGGATGGAAAACTCTTCGTCGCGGGATTCTGCTGGGGCGGTGGACAGAGCTTCCGGTTTGCTACGAACCGATCGAACCTCGCGGCAGCCTTTGTGTTCTATGGGCCGCCGCCCGATAAGGATGCGATGGCCCGCATTAAAGCTCCTGTCTATGGATTCTATGCGGGAAATGATGCCCGCATCGACGCGACCATTCCCGCAACCCAGGAAGCCATGAAGCAGCTCGGGAAGGCATACGAGCCGGTTACGTATGAAGGCGCCGGCCACGGGTTCATGCGGGCAGGTGAAGCGCCGGATGCGTCAGAAGGGAACAGCAAAGCGCGTACGCAGGCCTGGGACCGATGGAAGAACCTGCTGAAGTAGGGCTCTTCCTAGATCGGCACCAGTCCGCGGCGAATCGCGAGCCGGACGGCTTCCGTTCGACTACCGACTCCCAACTTCGCCAGGATCTGTGCGACATGGAATTTCACGGTGTGATCAGAAATGCCAAGCTCTGGCGCGATCTCCTTGTTTGAGAGCCCGTCAGCAAGCATGCGCAGCACCTGCAGCTCGCGCGCAGTCAGCGATTCCATAAACGTGCGTCCTGTGTCACGAGCCAAACCGGGTCGCAGCCACTGGCGTGCTTGTGCATCCGTCAGCACCATCAGGTCTGCCGATGCTGCTGTGATCGCAGCGGCTATTTCGGCAGCCGAGCTCTGCTCAGGGAGACAGGCCCGTACCGTCTTCGATAACGGATTCTCGTCGAGTTCCCGATCGCTCAGCAATACCACCGGAACTTCGGCCTCGGACACTGCATCGGGTGTGTGCCCGGAAACCAGGAGCACATCGGCAAGCGGCGTCTTTCGGGTTGCGCGAAAGCGAGCCGCATCCGCCGTTCCGATGACCTCTATCCGCTCGTCTTCTTCGAAGAGGGCCGCCAACCGCTGTGCCTGGGAGTAAGTAGACGCGAGGACGAAGATACGGACCAAGTTATTGAGGATCGCTCTTTCGTGCCCGCTCTGAGATTTCGATCTCACGCCGAAGAGCCTCGCCGCCCCGCAGGATCAGCAACTCAGATCTCTTCCCGACGATTTCTCCGCGGAGCGCCTGGTGAAGATCATCGACGTCAGCAAGCGGCTTGCCGTCGAGTGAGACCAGGATGTCACCGATCTGCAGGCTGCCCTGCTCCGCAGGAGATTGCGTTTCGACGGTCAGCACGATCAGCCCGCTCGTTTGGTCGTCGCCGATTTTGGCTCTGAGGGATTCCGGTATAGCAACAGGCTGCACACCGACCCCAAGATAGCCCTGCCGGATCCGGCCTTGCTTTACCAGCTCTTCGGCAACTTTGTCGATCGTTGCAAGCGGTACGGCAACGGCGGAATGACGCAGCAGCCCCGGTGTCGCGAGACCGACGAACTGCCCTTCGCAATTGACTACCGCAGCGCCCGACTGTGAAGGATAAAGGTTCACATCCAGCCGAATGAAGCGGTCGAGAACACCAGAGCGCCACGTGCGGCGCGGCCCACTCACAGCGCCAAGCATCCCGAGACTTACGGACGGCCCAGCATCCATGGTGAGACCCACAACCGTGACTAGCATTCCGGCTTTCAAAGTGTCAGGACTCGCTGACGGCAGAGGGGTCAAAGTGAGATCTGAAACCTTTAGGATCGCGACATCGACCGTAGGGTCGCGTCCCAGCAGCGTGGCGGAAGCGTTTCGACCGTCGGCGGTCTGCACCGGGATGCGATCGGAACGCTTGAGCGTGTGATCGGCCACGGCGATTAGATCGGGACGGATGGCGACACCGCTCGAAACGCGGTAAGCGGCGGCTCGGACCGCGACCACACCCGAAATGGAAGTATCGACCGACGCCGCGAGAGAGTCCGAGAGATTTCTCAACGTAGTTTGTGCTGTACTCATGAACCAAGTGTCGGCGGAAGTGGCTGCGCACACATCAGCCGATCGGGTAGGCACGGAATGGTAATTTGGGTAATACTTTTCGATGAGGATTTCTTAACCATGACATTCAACAGGTCTTTTACAAGATTTGCGCCCCTGCTTGCGTGCGGCTCTTTGCTGCTGGCGGTTGGGTTATTCCGCGCTCAATCTCAGCAGAACGAAGACGAGCGCGATTTGGCCCCCAGCGGCCAAGGCATCGGAACGCGGCATCACTATGGCCGGCAAAGCGGTCGTTTCGGCCCGGCGCGTGTTGGCAAGGGACCCGGAGGGAACGGTATTTCATATCATGGCGGACCGCTCATCCTGAATGGAACCAATGTTCATTACATCTGGTACGGCGATTGGTCAAACAATAATGCGGAGCCGATCCTTGAAGAACTGGCCCGCAACATCGGAGGATCGCCCTACTTCAACATCAACACGACTTACTACGACGGCAGCGCCAATCACGTCGCGAATGCCGTCAACTTTTTAGGGTCATCTCGCGACAAGTACTCACAAGGAACAGCGCTAAGTGATTCGGGCGTGCAGGCCGTTGTGGCGGCACAAAATCCGACCGACACAAACGGAGTTTACTTTGTTTTAACCTCTGCCGACGTGAACGAGACCAGCGGATTCTGCACGAACTACTGCGGGTGGCATACATCGGCGCGGATTAACGGACTCGATATTAAATTCGCATTCATCGGAAATCCGGACAGGTGCCCGAACGCCTGCGCCGCTCAGACCACTTCGCCAAATGGGAACGCGGGCGCGGACGGAATGGCCTCGATCATCGCTCATGAGATGGAAGAAGCGACAACCGACCCGGACCTGAATGCCTGGTATGACCAGCGCGGCGAAGAAAATGCCGACAAGTGCGCTTGGACCTTCGGCCAGACTTACACGGCAGGAAACGGATCGCTGTACAACATGACGCTCGGGTCACGGCAGTTCCTGATCCAGCGAAACTGGGTGAACGCTAACGGTGGTTACTGCGCGGTCAGCTATTAACGAACTGTCGCGGGGACGCCGGTAGCTATCGTTACGGGCGTTCCCTCGATGTTCACCTTCTCAAAATCGCCGGTTGGTTGAAGAGCCGATTTCCACTTTCCCACGATCAGACGAGCAATTCCGAAGGCCAAGAGAAAGGCACTTGTTCTATATAGCGCCCCACGTCCCGTGCTGCCACCGCGATCTAGGTTAGCTCGGTTCTCAACAGGCTGGGAGCTGACAAATGATGCTCCTCGAGGTTTTAGGCGATTGCGGGGGATTTGCGCGATTCAGAATGGGCTGCTTAAGCCGTGCGCAACCCAGCGCACACTCATTTACTCGTGTCCACCATCGGAATCATCGAGGACAGCTGCAGATTGATCATAAGATCGATATGGCGGTCGATCTGGTACCACAACGCAGTCTTCTTGGCGGATATGACCTTCTCAAAAACTGGAGCATACCTCAGGCGGAGTGCGAGCAGTTGCTCGTCAACAGCCGCGGCTCTCTTCATGTAATCCTGCGCCTGCGCATCAGTCATCGTGTCGTAATTCGCAGCGTACTCCTTGATTAAGGCCCAGCGTTCGTCGTTGGGTTTGATGGCCTCTTTTCTGTACTGGTCGAAGATAGGCCAGAACTTAGTAGCTTCGTCAGCCGTGAGATTCATATTCCGCGCCATGAGTTCCTTGCGGTTCGCACGCAGGTTTGCGCGAAGCATCTCTACGTCCTTGTCATTGATCGAGTTCGGCTGCGCCTCGGTGCCGGGACCACTCTGCGGCGAGGGCTGTGCTGCCTGACCAAACATTGATACGCTCCACAGGAGCACTGTGGCGACGGCGATCAGGACAGTTGTTCCACCCTTTCTCATTGTGGTCTCCTCCGGTTCAGATTAGCAGGCTATCGCCATGTCCGGAGATTGCTTTCCCGATGCTGGCGCGACCGCAGTTCCCGAGTGGGGGTCGGCCAATCGGGAATGAGACATGAATGGCAGTGGCGGAGTTTGGGCGGGTGTCCGGCAACTTGAAACTTGCTTCGATGTCGCGACAGGTCAAGTTTAGACTCTTACACAACGATCGCACTTGAACACGCTCGGACAGACATTAGAAGTGATATCGTATCGGAAACTTTTTCGGAGGAATGTTCAACCATGACGATGAACAGGTCTTGCAGCAGAATCTCGACCCTGCTTGCGTGCGGGTCGCTGGCATTCACGTTTGGTTTGTTCGGCGCTCAGTCCCAGGACAGGGAAGATGAGCGCGACATGGCGCCAAGCGGGCGCGGCATCGGGACGAGGCACAGCTATGGTCCACAAAGTGGAGCGTTCGGGCCCGCTCGTCCCTGCAAAGGATGCGGGAACGGTATCTTCTATCACGGCGGACCGTTGATTCTCAACGGCACGAAGGTGTATTACATCTGGTACGGGAATTGGAGTGGAAACACTGCAACCACGATCCTTGAGGATCTCGCGAACAGTATTGGTGGAACGCCCTACTTCAACATCAATACGACGTATTACGACGGGAGCAATAATCATGTGGCGAATACCGTGGCCTATTACTCCGGTACAGATGCGTACGACTCGTATTCCCACGGAACGTCTCTTAGTGACTCGGATGTCCAAGCGATTGTGGCAAACCAGAATCCGACTGACACCAACAGTGTTTATTTCGTTTTGACCTCGGCCGACGTGAATGAGACCAGCGGCTTCTGCAAGAAATACTGCGGTTGGCACACAAACGCTCAAATCAACGGACTGGACATCAAATATGCGTTTGTCGGAAATCCGGATCGCTGCCCGAAATCCTGCGAAGCTCAGACGACATCGCCAAACGGAAATGCGGGAGCAGACGGTATGGCGTCGATCATCGCTCATGAACTCGAAGAAGCAACGACCGATCCGGATCTGAATGCCTGGTACGACCAGCGAGGCGAAGAGAACGCCGACAAGTGCGCCTGGACTTTTGGGGGGACTTCCAGCGCCGCGAATGGATCACAGTACAACATGGTCCTCGGTGGACGCCAATACCTGATTCAACAAAACTGGGTGAACGCCAAAGGCGGTTACTGCGCGCTGAGCTATTGATGAAATGTTGAGGGAGCGCCGGTGCCCGAACGCACGGGCGTTCCATCGATCTTCACACTCTTAAAATCGGCAGTTTCGTTAAACGAGCCGATTCCCACCTTCCCGCTATTCAGACTCAGGTCCACGGCCGTTAAGACCGGCTTCCCGTCTACACTCGCTTCCACACGGCCCGTTGTGCCGTTCCATCGCACTTCAATGTGATACCAACGATCAGTCGCTTCGAAGGACGCGGGTCCTTCGGTTGAGCTGATACGCACGCGCTCGCCGCCGAAGACGTGGAAGACACCGTTGTGGACGGGCTGCTTTGTGGCGGTGTCAGTCGAAAAGTGGACATAATCGAAATGCGAGGCGTCTCGGTACGCATAGACGATCATGAGCGAACGTTTTAGCGGTTTGGCATCGAGTTGGACCGTTACGTTCGAGAAGTCCGGTGTGTCGGCAATCGCAAACTGAAACGGACGCCGCGGTCCGGGGAGAGGCTCGCGGCCCTGCGCCATGTGTAGAACCGTCGTGCCACTATCGTTCTGAATCTGCCAGTCTGCCGAGTAGGAAACGGTCCACTTCAAACCGAAAACTGTGAGCGTATCGGCGGCCGGCAAACAGACGGCAGCGGCGAGCAGAAGACCTAATATTCTCTTCACGCCTTCATGCTAGCGTGCGGGAGCGTTTCGACCTAGCTCAGGCCGCGAGCTGCGATTCGCCCATCAGATAACGGTCGATGTGATGAGCGGCCTGACGTCCTTCGGCGATGGCCCAAACGACAAGAGATTGTCCGCGACGGGCATCGCCGGCTGAGAATACGCCGGGCACCGAGGTCATGTAATCGGCACCGGTCTGGATGTTGCTTCTGGCGTCGAACTTTAGTGAAAACTGCTCCAGTAAGTCTTTGTGCACGGGACCGGAGAAGCCGATCGCGATGAGCACGAGATCTGCTTCGAGGTAAAACTCACTCTCAGGAACGCGTTCAAGCGCGGGTTTCGGGCCAACCCATACACAGTGCAAACGCTGAACGTTTCCGCTTTCGTCACCGCTGAAATGCGTGGTCAGAACGCTCCATTCGCGGTATCCGCCTTCTTCGTGCGCCGCTTCGACGCGAAGTTGCAATGGCCAAAGCGGCCAAGGTGTAGCGTCGTGCCTCCGCTCCGGCGGCATGGGGTGAATCTGCAGCTGATGAACAGATGCGGCCTTCTGGCGATGCGCGGTACCGAGGCAGTCTGCGCCGGTATCGCCACCCCCGATAATGATGACGCGCTTCCCGGCGGCGGAAATCTCCTCAGCACTCGAGAAACGATCGCCGGCGCAGCGTTTGTTCTGCTGGACCAGGTAATCCATCGCGAAATGGATACCCTTGAGCTCACGCCCTGGAATGGCGAGATCGCGCGGCTGTTCGGCACCGGTTGCCAGAAGCACGGCGTCGTAGTCGCGCCTAAGATCTTCGGCCCTGACGTCCTCTCCGACGTGTATACCCGTGCGGAAATCAACGCCTTCAGCGATCAACTGATCAAGGCGTCGATCGAGAACGTTTTTTTCCATTTTGAAATCCGGTATACCGTACCGAAGCAGGCCGCCAGGGCGGGGGTGGCGCTCGAGCACGGTGACGCGATGCCCGGCGCGCGTGAGCTGTTGAGCGGCAGCGAGACCGGCAGGCCCCGAGCCAACGACTGCAACCGCTTTCCCCGTCCGCCGGCGAGGCTCTTCGGACTGAATCCAAGCTTCGTCAAAGGCGCGGTCGATGATCTTCTGCTCAACCACCTTGATGCTGACCGGCGGTTCATTGATACCGAGCACGCAGGCTGCTTCGCACGGCGCGGGACAGAGGCGGCCCGTAAACTCGGGAAAGTTGTTCGTCGCATGCAGCGCGCGCAGAGCTTCGCGCCAACGCCCTCGCCAGACAAGATCGTTCCAGTCTGGAATCAGATTGCCCAGGGGACAACCGGTATGGCAAAAGGGCACGCCACAGTCCATGCAGCGCGCAGCCTGCTCTTTCACCTTCGGCTCCGGGAAATCCTGATAGACCTCGAACCAGTCGTTCACCCTTTCGAGAACGGGCCGGCGCTGGGGAGTTTCGCGTAGGTATTCGAGAAAGCCGGTAACCTTGCCCATTAACGCGCACGCTCCCCGGCGGCAACGGCCACAATGGTTTCGTGAACCGGTGGGATCTTGTGCTCTTGAGCTCCAGCGGATTTGCCGAGTACGCGTTTGTATTCTTGAGGAAACACCTTCACAAAATGCCGTAAGTTGCCGGACCAGTCGTTTAGCAGCCGACGCCCAAGCGGGCTACCGGTGTACTTGACGTGACGACTGATCAGTTCTTCTAATACGGCGATGTCTTCCGGTTCAAATAGAGGTTCAAGATCGATAGCCGCTTTGTTGCATCGGACCCGAACGAATTCGCCGGAAGGATCAAACACGTAGGCAATGCCGCCGCTCATACCGGCGGCAAAATTACGTCCAGTGCGCCCGAGCACCACCACCGTGCCATTGGTCATGTATTCGCAGGCATGGTCGCCAACGCCCTCGACAACCGCCATCGCGCCCGAGTTCCGAACCGCAAAGCGCTCGCCCGCGACACCGGAGAAATACGCTTCGCCGCTGGTAGCCCCATAAAGAACCGTGTTGCCGATGATGATGTTGTCTTCCGGCGCAAAGGCCGAGGTCTTCGGCGGAAAAACTGCGATCTTGCCGCCCGAGAGACCCTTGCCCGTGTAGTCGTTCGCGTCTCCCTCCAGAAGGAGCGTCACTCCGGGCGCCAAGAATGCGCCGAAACTTTGCCCAGCGGATCCTTCCAGCTGGATGCGGATCGTATCATCCGGCAGACCGCGCGAGCCACGCCGCCGGGCTACTTCGCCGCTCAGCATAGCGCCCACTGCCCTGTGGACATTGCGGACAGAGAGTCCGATTTCAACTGGCTCTTCGGTCTCGATCGCATTACGCGCCCGCGAAAGAATCCGGTGATCGAGCGCATCCTCAAGACCGTGATCTTGCGGGATCAGGCAGCGGCGTCCGACACGGCCGGGCACCTGAGGATAATTCAGCATTGACGAGAAGTCGAGACCGCTGGCTTTCCAGTGCTCGACAGCGGCCTGCATTTCGATCATGTCAACGCGGCCTATCATCTCGTCCATCGTGCGGAAACCGAGCTCAGACATCCATTCACGCACCTGCTCCGCGATGAAGAAGAAGAAATTGATGACGTTCTCCGGAGTGCCCGCGAACTTTTTGCGAAGTTCCGGATTCTGCGTCGCGATGCCGACCGGACAGGTGTTCAGGTGGCATTTGCGCATCATGATGCAGCCCATCGCGACCAGCGGCGCAGTGGAAAAGCCAAATTCTTCGGCTCCGAGAAGAGCCGCAATCACCACGTCGCGTCCGGTTTGCATTTTGCCATCCACTTGAACGCGAATGCGGCTGCGCAGGTCGTTCATGACCAGGATCTGCTGCGCTTCGGCCAGTCCGAGCTCCCAAGGAATGCCGGCGTGCTTGATGGAGGTCAGCGGTGATGCGCCCGTTCCGCCGTCGTAGCCGCTGATGAGTACGTGATCGGCGTGCGCTTTCGAGACACCGGCCGCGACCGTACCGACTCCGACTTCGGCCACCAGCTTGACGGAGATGCGGGCGGTCGGGTTGACGTTCTTCAAATCGTAGATCAGCTGCGAAAGATCTTCGATCGAGTAAATGTCGTGATGTGGCGGCGGGGAAATCAAGCCGACACCGGGGATGGAGTGGCGCACGCGTGCGATCTCGCGGTCCACCTTGTGACCGGGTAATTGACCGCCTTCACCCGGCTTTGCGCCTTGCGCGATTTTGATCTGCAGTTCGTCGGCGTTGACGAGATAGTTGGCGGTGACGCCGAAACGGCCGGAAGCCACCTGCTTGATGGCGCTGCGGCGCGAATCGCCATTTTCTAGCGGAATGAAACGCGCCTCGTCTTCCCCGCCCTCGCCTGTATTCGAGCGACCGCCGATGCGGTTCATCGCAATCGCTAGTGTCTCGTGCGCTTCTTTGCTGATGGAGCCGAAGGACATCGCGCCGGTCGAAAAGCGCTTCACGATTTCGCTTGCCGGTTCTACTTCTTCCATGGGAATGGGCCGCGGCACTTTTTTGAGGCGCATGAGACCACGCAGAGTGCAGAGTTTTTCGTTCTGGCGGTCGATGAGCGACGCGTATTCCTGAAAGGTCTCGTAGCTTTGCTGGTGAACCGAATGCTGCAGCTTGGCTACCGTCTGCGGATTGAGCAGGTGGTATTCGCCGTTGATCCGGTATTGATAGTTTCCGCCGACCGCAAGCTCGAGCTCCGAATCAGAAACGGGACGGAAAGCAAAGCTATGTTTCGCAAGAGCTTCGTTGGCGAGAACGTCAAGGCCGATGCCTTCGATGCGGGAAGCCGTTCCAGTGAAGTATTGATCAACCAGCTGTTTGTTCAAACCGATGGCTTCGAAGACTTGAGCGCCCCGATAACTCTGGAGAGTCGAGATGCCCATCTTCGAGAAGACCTTCAGCAGTCCCTTGTTGACGGCCTTGATGTAGTTCTTGATGGCGATTTCCGGCGTGACCGAGTGGGGCAGATCTCCGGAAATCGCAAGCTCCTCGATGCTTTCGAGCGCAAGATAGGGATTGATAGCGCTAGCGCCATAACCGATGAGCAGGCAGAAGTGCATGACCTCGCGCGGCTCGCCGGATTCAATGATTAAAGCAACGCCGGTACGTGTGCCTTCGCGCACGAGATGATTGTGGACGGCGGTGAGCGCGAGCAACGAAGGGATCGGGGCAAAACCTTCATCGACCCCGCGGTCGGAGAGAATCAACAGCGTGTAACCGGCCTTGATGGCAAGCGAGGCGCGACGGCAAAGGCTGTTAAGCGCCCGCTTTAAACCGTCGACGCCTTCGTGGACACCGAAGGTAGTGGGCAGCGTGGAAGCGAGGAGATCGCCGCGCGAGACGCGCCGCAACTTCTCAAGATCACGGTTTGTGAGCACTGGATGCGGCATCTTGAGCGTGTGACAGTGCTCCGGTGTTTCCGCAAGCATATTGCGCTCCGTGCCGATGTAGCTCGTGAGCGACATGACAAGTTCTTCGCGGATGGGATCAATTGGCGGATTCGTCACCTGCGCGAAGAGCTGTTTGAAGTAGTTGAACAGCGATTGCGGTTTATCCGAGAGGCAGGCGAGAGGCGTGTCGGTTCCCATGGAGCCGAGCGCTTCTTCGCCGTTTGCGGCCATGGGAGCAATCAGCGTGCGAACATCTTCGTCGCTGTAGCCGAAGCAGCGCTGCCGCATGAGCACGGTTTCGTGATCCACGGGCTGGACTCGCGTCGGTTCGGGCAGCGAATCCAGCGTGATCTGGTTACTTTTAAGCCATTTGCCGTACGGCTGCCGGGTCGCCAGGTCGTGCTTGATCTCTTCATCGGGAACAAGGCGGCCCTGTGTTAAATCGACGAGCAGCATCTTGCCCGGCTGCAGACGGCCTTTCCAGGCGATTTCCTCCGGCTGGAATGGCAGCACGCCGGTTTCCGATGCCATGACTAGCAGCCCGTCCGTAGTGATCAGGTAACGCGCAGGACGCAAGCCGTTGCGATCGAGAGTCGCTCCGATCACGCGGCCATCGGTGAACGCAACTGCGGCGGGACCGTCCCACGGCTCGACCAGTGATGCATGGTACTCGTAGAAGGCGCGCTTTTCGGGAGCCATCGTCGTGTCCGCGTCCCACGCCTCCGGAATGAGCATAGCCATCACGTGGGGCAGCGACCGGCCCGACATGGTCAGCAGTTCGACCGCATTGTCGAGCGCAGCCGAATCGCTGACCCCGGGCTGAATGAACGGAAACAGCTTCGACATGTCATCGAAGTGCGGCGACGACAAGACCGATTGGCGCGCGTTCATCCAGTTCACATTCCCGCGAACGGTATTGATTTCTCCGTTGTGACACAGGTAACGGAACGGGTGCGCAAGCTGCCAAGTGGGAAATGTGTTGGTCGAGAAGCGCTGGTGCACCATGCACAGAGCGCTCTTTGTATCGGCATCGAGCAGTTCGGTGTAGAACTCGGCGATCTGGTTTGCGAGCAGCAGCCCTTTGTAAATGATGGTGCGCGAGGAGAACGAAGGGATGTAGAAGAATCCTTTGTCCCGCAGGTCCGATTCTGCTACTTGTGCTTCGGCACGTTTGCGAACGACGTATAGCTTGCGCTCGAACTGGTCGTCCGTCATGGTTTCGGGACGGCCCACAAAAAATTGCTGGATATAAGGCTGCGAGGCGCGCGCAACCCGGCCGATGGCATCGGCTTCGACTGGCGTGTCGCGCCATCCGATGACGATGAGCCCTTCCTCGCGCGTGATCTTTTCGATCAACCCTTCGCAGATCAGGCGCTGCTGCCGTTCGACCGGCAGGAAGCACATGGCCACTCCGTAACGTCCCGGCGCGGGCAGGGATAACCCGAGCATGCGTGCTTCTTTCGCGAAGAACTCATGCGGAATTTGCAGTAAGATGCCGGCGCCGTCACCCGTCTCCGCATCGCAGCCACATGCACCGCGGTGGGTGAGGTTCACCAGGATCTCGAGACCCTTCTCGACGATGTCGTGCGAAGATTCGCCGTTTACGTTGACAACGAATCCGAGACCGCAGGCGTCGTGCTCGAATGACGGGTGATAAAGCCCTTGCGGTTCGGGCAGACGTCCAGTAGGTTTATTTTGCGGGTCAAAAACGTTGTCAGTATCGACCAGAGACACTTGTTCCTCCTCTGCGAACGGGGAGAGATATGGGCAGTATAGCGAGAAGGAAAATATTCGTCAAATCGAATTTGCACTTCGTCTTCATCGACTTTGCTTATAATCAGTTTGTACCTGTGACTTTTGCGAATCTACGTTTGATACGCGATGTTGCGCACCACCGGAGCGTGAGTAAAGCCGCCCGGTCTCAAGGAATGAGCCAGTCGGCTGCCAGCCAGGCTATCCAGGAAGTTGAACGCGAGCTCGGCATCGAGTTATTCGACCGCAGCACACGCCCACTGACCGTCACACCGGGAGGCAAGCTTTACGTCGAGTATTGCCGCGACGTGCTTCGCCGCCAGGGTGAAGTGGAAGCGGAGTTGGAGCGCCTGAAACAGCAGGTCAACGGAACGGTGCGCATCGCCGCTATCTATTCCGTCGGTCTATCGGAGATGGCGGACATCGAGGCGCGGTTCAAAGAGCGCTATCCACATGCAGAGTTACAGATCTCTTACAAACGTCCAGATCGCATTTGGCAGGCCGTGGCAGAGGATGAGGCGGACCTGGGCCTCGTTAGCTATGCGGAATCGTCGCGCGAAATCGTTGCCCTTCCCTGGCGCGATGAGGAGATGGTGGTAGCCGCGAGTCCGCACCACAGGTTTGCCGCACATCAACGGCTGCGGCCGGAAGAACTGAATGGTGAAATCTTCGTTGGCTTCGACGACGACCTGCCGATTGAGGCCGACATTGAGCGGTATCTGCGCGATCACGACGTTACGGTCGAGACTTCATTACGGTTCGACAACATCGGCATGATCAAAGAGGCGGTGATGCACAATGCAGGGATTAGCATCATGCCGCTACGCGTCATGCGCGAGGAGTTAAAGGACGGACGGCTAGCCGCCGTGCATCTGGATCCGGCCGAGCTGTTTCGACCCGTTCGGATTATTCACCGGCGAAGGAAAATCTTCAACGAAGTCGGCCGTGCGTTGCTCGCCATGCTGCAGACGGATCAGGCGCACGCTGCCTAAGCGAGCGCTATACTCGCGTTCGAAAACCAATGCCCGATCGCTACATCGGCGAGCGGCGGCGACGCAGCCCGCTGATCCTCATCCTTGTTGCTCTTCTTTTGCTCCTGATCTGCTCGCGGTATATCGCCTCGACGCTGATCGATTATGCCTGGTGGTCAGAACTGAAACAGACCGAAACCTGGGTCAACCTGCTGCTCTACGGGACCGGTCCTCTCGTCATCCTTTCGGTGATCTTTTTCGTCGCGTTTTTCCTAGCCTTGCGGGTTGGGCTGAAACGAACCGGCGATATGCCCATCATGGGCGTGCTCAGCCGGCGTCTTATCGTAAGGCTTGGGGCACTGCTACTCGGTTTTGTCGCGGTGATCGCTGCGAATGCGACCGTGGATAGCTGGACGGTAGTCCGTTACTTCGGCGGTCTACGAGTTTCTCCGTCCACGCATGAATACAGCGATCCGATCTTCCACAAGCCGCTGCAGTTCTATTTCTTCTCCCTGCCGTTCTACAGCACAATGCTTCACGTGGTTCTGGTCGGAACGGTTGTCACCTTGTTGATCTATTGGGTGGCCGCGCATGGACAAGACTTCCTGCGGCGGCTGCCGTCCGGTTATGGGACCGCAGGATCGTTTGAATTCGAACCGCCGAATCTGCGTGAAGCGTTTGATTCACGCTTTGTGCGTTCGGTAGTTGCATTGTTTTTGGCGGCTCTGGCCGTCAAGTATTACCTGAATCGCTACGATCTCCTGCTTCAGGATCACGGTTCCTACCTGGTAGGAGTCGACTGGGTGGCCGAGCATCTCGTTTTGCCCCTTCAATGGCTGATGATTCTGGGCGCGATGCTCGCGGCTGTGCTGGTTCTGGCGCGCAAAGGGCGCTTCGCGCTGCTCCTGTTACTGATATTGCCCGTTCGGTATGTCCTTCCGTCGCTCGTTGCCGGTTTGTATGTCCGGCCGAACGAGTTAGCGCTCGAACGGCCCTACATCGACCATCACATTGCAGCCACTCGCTCCGCATATGGGCTGAACCAGCGCGTGACGGAGACCCACCTGGAAGCTGTACCCGAGATTGCAATCGACTACGCCAAGCACAAATCTCTGCTCGACAACGTCCGGCTTTGGGACTGGCGCGCTTTTCACGACACGGTTTCCCAAATTCAACCGCTCCGACCATACAGCTACATGGACACGGACGTCGATCGATACAACATCGACGGACAGTTGCGGCAGGTGCTGGTGGCGCCGCGCGAGTTGGACATCCGCCAACTAGGAGACGCGCGAAACCGCTGGATCAATCCGCACCTGATTTACACGCACGGGTACGGGCTGGTGATGGCGGAAGCGAACCGAATCACGCCTGATGGCCTGCCGGTACTCTTCATTAAGAACGCGCCCATTGAGGTAACCACGCGGAGCCTGCGTGTCACAAAACCTGAGATTTACTACGGGGAAATTGCGCACGAGCCCGTATTTGTGGACACAGGCCAGCAGGAGTTCAACTTCCCTTCGGGCGCGGAGTCCGTCTACACCCGTTACACGGGTGGCGGCGGTTTCCCTGCTTCCCTTCTGAACCGGTTGGCCGCTGCACTGCATTACGGCGACATCAATATTCTGCTGACTAGTTATCTGAGCGACAGAAGCCGGATGATGATCCGGCGTCCCATTCTGGAGAGGCTGTCGAAGCTTGCCGGATTTCTGATATGGGACAGCGATCCTTACATGATCGTAACTAGCGACGGTCACCTTGTTTGGATTGCGGATGGTTATATGAGTTCGGACGTCCATCCGTACTCGCGAGCGCTCGAACTGCCTAACGGACAGACTGCTAATTACATTCGGAACTCCATCAAAGCGACGGTGGATGCGTACACGGGCGAAACGAACTTGTACATCTTCGATCCCAACGATGTTCTTATACAGGCATACTCGAAACTTTTTCCCGAGTTGTTCAAGCCGCTCTCGGCCATGCCGCCGGACGTACGAGCACATGCGCGTTATCCGGAGACGCTATTCAGCGCTCAGGCGGAGATCTATAGGACGTTTCACATGCGCGACGCGGAATCGTTTTACAACCGCGCAGATCTCTGGGATCTGGCGCGCGTGGGCAATCGGTCGTCATCGGACGGCGCCAGTACCGCATCGCCAACATACGTAGTCGCTACGCTGCCTGGCGAGGATCAACCGGAATTTCTCTTGATTACCCCGTTCACGCCGGCCAATAAAGACAACTTGATCGGTTTTATGTCGGCGCGCTGTGATGGGGAGCATCTCGGTGAACTCGTCTTTCAACAGCTGTCGAAACAGAACATCATCTATGGGCCGATGCAGATCGATGCGCGCGTAAACCAGGACCAGACCATTTCGAAAGATCTGTCGTTGTGGAATCAGCAAGGGTCGCAGGTGCTCCGCGGGCAGACGCTGGTGCTGCCGATCGAGAATAGTTTTCTCTACGTTGAGCCGATTTACATCCAGGCCAGCCAGGCAAGCATGCCTCAGTTGAAGAAAGTAGCGCTTGCCATGGGGAACCGGCTTGCTTACGCCGATACCTATGAGCAGGCACTGACGCAACTAATAGACGAGGTCGGCAGCGACGAGGGTGTGCAGGCGAGCACTCCCGCTACGCCCGCGCCCAATGCTCGGACTACCGCGATCCCTCAACCCGCAACGGCCAACCCGGTATCACTGGAGGCTGTACAGAAGCTGCAAAGCATAAGAGACCACCTGCAAAAGTATCGCGAGCTAACCGCAGCGGGACGATCCGCAGATGCAGGCAAGGAGTTGGATGAGATACAAAAGCTCCTCGCTAAGTAAATCGAATTTAGGAACTGGTACGCGATCTCCAGCGAGAGTAGATATAGGAAGCGGCAAGCAGCAGAACGCCAAGAACTACGAACGCAGTAATTCGGGCGGCGTACTTGAGCTGCCACACATCCCAGACGTATAGCTTCGCAATCACCGCTCCTAAAAAGATCAGTCCAAGTGCTCGATCAATACCCGAGCGTCGGGCCAAGCCGAAAGCCAGTATCGCAATTCCGTAAAGGGCGAGCGCGATGGATGCGGCGGCGAAAGTCACCTCCAGGTTCCGAGAGAACGTGCTCACCAGACGAAGCAGTGCGAGCACGAACGCGACATGGCCGGTGATGTAGGGCCAGTGATTGGGCCGAATGCGCGCACCAACGCAAATCCAAACGCTCATGTGCATGACGCCGAGTAACAGTGCGAGCGCTGCGAACCATCCGGGGTGGAGCAGATGTGCACCCGCGGCGATCGCCCATAGAGCGTTCACCGGTGTGAGAAGTGGCCACCCCTGCCGCACGCTGATCGCAAGTGCGGCGCCATCGATCAATAGCAGATAGATCAAGTCAAAGAACGCGTTAGACGATAGGCGGCGCAGAAGCACCAATGCGAGAAATGCTCCGATAAAGCCGAGCGCGGCGACCGCCGAATTTCCAAGGCGAACCGACAAGCTAATGACAACCAGGCACGCTGCAGCAATTAGCGCGAAACCCAACAACTCCGGAATGAGTTCGTAGTAAGCAAAGGCAGCATAGAGCGCGACATAGATGGCCGCCATGCCGCAGCCGGCAAGGCCTTGTGAAAAAACGCGCTGATCCCGCTTGTGCAGATACGAAGCGCCGATCAGCAGCGCAATCCCCACACCGAGACCGATCAGCACGCGGCCCCACGGCCCGATCCACTGATTGTCCGCGGCGTACTTGAAGAAGAAGAGGATGCCGATCGCGAGTGTGAGCGCTCCGACCCGATTCACGAAGGTCAATCCAAATCGGGATTCGAGGTGAGGCTGGGCGCGCACTGGTTCCGGCGCGATCAGGGCTCGGCTTTCCAGAGCACTTACACGGACCTTGAGTGCGGCAATCTCCGCCTGCAGTTCGCGGATTTGATCAGCCGCCTCAGCCATGAGGAGAAACTGTAGCTAGCCGCCTACTACCTCTTCCAACTCTTGCACGACGCCGTATTTCCGGGCGACATAGTCATCCAGGAGGACGCGAAATTCAGCGACGATGGCTTCGCCTCTCAGGGTAGTCGCGAGTTTGCCGTCAATGTAAACAGGAGCAACCGGTTTTTCGAAAGTACCGGGAAGCGAGATTCCGATATTGGCGTGCTTCGATTCGCCGGGACCATTCACTACGCAACCCATCACCGCGACCTTCATGTCTTCGACCCCGGAGTACTTCTCACGCCACACCGGCATCTGCTCGCGAAGGTAGGTCTGGATCTGGTCAGCCATGTCCTGGAAAAACGTGCTCGTGGTCCTGCCACAACCGGGACAGGCAGCCACCTGTGGAGTGAAGCTGCGTAGATTGAGGGCTTGGAGCACTTGCTGGCAAACGATGACTTCTTCCGTTCGGTCTCCGTTCGGCAGGGGTGTGAGAGAAGCGCGAATGGTGTCGCCGATACCGTTCTGTAACAGGACGGATAGGGCGGCGGTGGTAGCAACGATTCCTTTCGAACCAAGACCCGCCTCGGTCAGTCCCACGTGCAGCGGATAGTCGCCGCGCGCAGCGAGCATCTGGTAAACATCGATCAGATCCTGAACGTTGCTGACCTTGGCGCTCAGAATGATTCGATCATGCGGGAGGCCATAACGCTCGGCATTCCCGGCGCTGCGAATCGCACTTTCAACAATGGCGCGTTTGGTGACCTCGGAGGCGTCCAACGGCTCGGCAACCCGCGAGTTCTCGTCCATCATCTGCGTCAGCAGAGAGGCATCTAACGAGCCCCAATTCACACCGATGCGCACGGGCTTGTCGTACTCGATCGCAGCCTCAATCATTGTGCGGAAGTTGTCGTCCTGCTTGCGCCCGATATTCACATTTCCCGGATTGATGCGGTACTTGGATAAGGCACGAGCACAGTCCGGAAATTTTTTGAGCAGCAAGTGGCCGTTGTAGTGAAAATCACCGATGATCGGGACATCGACACCGAAGGTACGCAGCGTATCGACGATCTTCGGGACTGCTTGCGCAGCCTCTTCGGTGTTCACAGTAACGCGAACCAGTTCGGAGCCTGCCCGCACCAGTTCCATGACCTGGTTCACGGTCGCGGCCGAATCGGCCGTGTCCGTATTCGTCATCGACTGCACGACGATCGGGTTTGAGCCGCCAACTTTTACATTTCCGATGGTGACGACGGCCGATCGACGGCGCGGCGAAGCGGGCATGAAACCTCCAAGGGGGATAAACCTCAGTCTACCAACCGCGCCTGCTATCTCAAGCGTTTGGAGACGTCCGGGACCCGGCGCACCGTCCGCCAGATCACTTCGGGCTGCCTTCAGGTTGCCGTTGCAATTGAACTCAAGGATGAGCCTGGCTCGCGGGAGTGAATCTCCACACAGCTGCAGGTGGAAAATTCAACCAAACTCGGCCCAGCAGTTCCGCCTTCAGCCCGAGCTTCCGGCTTGGAATCGGGCAACCGGAGCCATACGTGAACTGAATCAACTGGCCTTCCTTCGACAAGGTGCCAACCATGGCGCGCACATTCCGCATCCTTTCAATTGGCGAG
>JAFAUR010000350.1 GCA_019243205.1 Acidobacteriaceae bacterium
TAACTTTCGCTGTGGCGTCGTTTGCCGAGAACCGCGGGCGGGTTCTTCTTCCTTTATTGTGGGACGATGTATTACTTTCCCAAGTACCGGAGACGCCGTGCCGAGCTACATGCATTACTGGGCGAAGCCGAAGCGGAGGAACGGAAAAGGAACATAGCGGATTGACGCGTTATCGAACCTGACACGCTCGTCTAACGCACTGACGGACGACTCCCGAATCGCCACTTCAGCTTGCGCGCGACGGGTGTTGTCGTGGGTTTCCTCGGCTATCCGGTACCCATTAAGTGCTCGATCACGCTGGCCTGTGATATCGAAGATCTTGCCCCTGTTGATATGAGACCAAACTTAGTCCACACTTAATGACGCGCTTTTTGCCAGAGCAACATAAGCGCTTCCCCCTTTGGGAATTCCGACTCGACCGTCCCATGGGTGGAAATTGACATCCGGCTAACTCTCTCGTTACACTGAATTGTTCGAGTCTTTCGAGCGGAGAGAATAAGTCTGTCCATGCGCACCGAGTATCCGTCCAAGCACGAAATTGTTCGTGCGTGGCACGTGATTGACGCAAGTGACGCCGTCCTTGGCCGGGTGGCCAGCCGTGCCGCTATGCTCTTGATGGGCAAGCACAAACCCACGTTCGCCCCGTCCATCGATACCGGCGATCATGTCATTATCATCAATGCCGCGAAGGTAAAGCTGACCGGCAACAAAGAGAACCAAAAAGTGTATCGCCGCCACACTGGTTACCCGGGCGGCCTGATTGAGACCGGCGCCCGGAAGATGCGGGAAACGCGCCCGCAGAGGATGCTGGAACTAGCGATTGCGGGAATGCTGCCGAAGACCAAGCTTGGCAAGCAGATGTATCGCAAATTGAACGTCTACGCCGGTGACCATCATCCGCACCAGGCGCAGAAACCCACGCCGCTGGCTATCTAGGCGGGGATCGGAGAGAGGATTTTTAGTGGCAGGTAAGTTAGTGCAGCAGTTGGGAACGGGTCGCCGGAAGACCGCCACCGCGCGCGTCTTTTTGCGGCCTGGAAAGGGCCAGATTACCGTCAATCACCGGCCCTTTGAGAATTATTTTGTCAGCGAGTCGGCCCGCGCTTACGTTCGCCAGCCCTTACTGGCGGCTGAATTGGCGGAGCGGTTCGACATTGTGATCCTGGCGGATGGTGGTGGTATCAGCGGTCAGGCCGGTGCGGCACGCCTGGGCATTGCCCGGGCACTGATCGAGTTCAACTCCGAGCTGAGAGGACGACTCAAAGAGCTCGGATTGCTTACGCGCGATGCTCGCGCACATGAGCGGAAGAAGTACGGTCAAAAGGGAGCACGCAAGCGCTTCCAGTTCTCCAAGCGGTAACTCGCCCTATTCCTTTCGTTCCTGTCGTTGTTTTCGGCAATCGAACCCTTCCGAAAAGGCTTCGATTGCCCAACCTGGCTCTAATGCAGATCACGCAAATTCCGCTTTGGGCGCGTGAACACCTGCGGCGGAGTCGTCTAACCAGTTAACCAAGCCTAGGAGGCAGATTGCCATCGATTTCGATGAAAGAACTGCTCGAAGCAGGCGTTCACTTCGGGCACCAGACCAAGCGCTGGAATCCAAAGATGAAAGAGTACATCTTTGGCGAACGCAATGGAATTTACATCATTGACCTGCAGAAGACTCTGAAGCTGTTCAAGGATGCGATGCGGTATGTCGGCGAGATGGCCGCGCAGGGCAAAACGGTGTTGTTTGTCGGCACCAAGCGCCAGGCGCAGGAAGCGATTGCCGAGGAAGCCGGACGTTCGGGCCAGTTCTACGTAAACCAGCGCTGGTTGGGCGGGCTGTTGACCAACATTTCAACCGTTCAGCGTTCCATCAAGCGGCTGAAGGAACTGGACAGCATGGCTTCCGATCACGCCTACGAGGGCCGGGCTAAAAAGGAAGTCGGACGACTGGAGCGCGAGCGCAAGCACCTGCAGCAGAACCTGGCAGGCATCAAGGATATGAACGGCTTGCCGGACCTGCTGTTCGTGATCGATTCGAACAAAGAATCGATCGCGGTGAAAGAAGCGCGGAAGCTCGGCATTCCGGTAGTCGCTGTGGTCGACACCAATTGCGATCCGGACGAAGTGGATTACGTCATCCCGGGCAACGACGACGCTCTACGGGCGATCCGGTTATTCACGACAAAGATCGCGGATGCAGTCGTCGAAGGACGCTCGCTGGCGACGGAGCAGGAGTTCACTGCTGAGAAGATCGTCAGCGAAGACGAAACCACAGGTGAACATTCGGAAGACTACACGCAGTACCTCGATCCGAAGTACGCCGAACAGTTAATGTCGGAGAGCCTGGCGACCAGCAGTGAGCCGGAAACGCCCCCGCGGAAGGGTCCGGGCAGTGAGTCGCCTGCCGATGAGGTAGTGAGCACGACGGTCAGCGAACACTGATCGAGTTACGAATTGGTTAGCGACAGGGCGACCCGGCTGCAACAGCTTGGTCGCCTTACGTGTGTATGTGAGTAGTAGCGCGGAGTGACGCTAGCCGGACGGATCCGGCGCGCTCGGCGGACAGGAAAGGTTTGTTATGGCAGAAATCAGCGCACAGTTAGTGAAGCAGCTCCGGGACATCACCGGGGCGGGCATGATGGAGTGCAAGAAAGCGCTTCAGGCTACCAACGGCGATATCAATGCAGCGGTTGACGAGCTGCGCAAGCAGGGCATCGGATCGGCGAGCAAGAAGGAAGGGCGCGCTACCAAGCAGGGTCTGATCTCGGCTTATATCAGCGCGAACGGCAAGCAGGGCGTACTGGTAGAAGTGAACTGCGAATCGGATTTTGTGGCGCGAACCGAGGATTTTCAGACGCTCACAGCCGACGTGGCGGCGCACATCGCCGAGACAAAACCGAAGTACGTTCGTGCAGAGCAGGTGACGGCAGCCGAACGTGAGAACTTCAAGCAGCATGAAGCGCTTTACGAGCAGAAATTCGTAAGGGACGAGAGCACGACGATCGGTGACCTGGTTCGTACAAAGATCGCGAAGCTGGGTGAGAACATCGCGGTCTCGCGGTTCGTCCTGTACGACCTAAACGGGAACGGCGCTGTAGGCAACTACGTTCACACGGGCAGCCAGATCGGCGTTCTGCTGGAGGTGCATACCGATAAACAGGAGATCACGGCAAAGGACGAATTCAAGACGTTGGTTCGCGACATTGCTATGCAAATCGCCGCGGCGTCACCGCAATTCGTCAGCAAAGAAAACGTTCCGCGGGAGTTGCTCGATAAGGAACGCGCCATTCAGCGCGAGCGGGCGCTGGGTGAAGGAAAGCCCGAAAAGATGGTGGACAAGATCGCGGAAGGACGCATGAGCAAGTTCTACGAGGAAGTCTGCCTGATGGAGCAGCCGTTTATCCGCGAGAACACGATCTCGGTAGCAGACCTGATGCGAACGGTCAGCGGGAAGCTGGGCGGCACGGTGAGCGTGGCGCGATTTGTCCGGTTCAAGGTCGGCGACGCACATGACGCTCCGGGTGTAGCAGAGAGTCCGCTGCCTGTCACGGCATAAACGAGCGTTCGGACACGCACCGTAACGGGAAGGCCGGAGAACTGTATTGACCCAGTATCGACGTATTCTTCTGAAGATTAGCGGTGAAGCTTTGGCCGGACAGCTCTCGTTCGGCCTCGATCCGGAGCGAGTCAAGTTACTGGCGAGCGAAGTGGCCGAAGTCGCGCGCACAGGGGTGCAGATCGGTCTGGTGTTGGGAGGCGGCAATATCTTCCGCGGAATTGCCGCTTCCGCACACAACATGGATCGCGTTACCGGGGATCACATGGGAATGCTCGCGACCGTCATAAACGCATTGGCGTTTCAAGACGCGTTGGAAGGCCAGGGAGTGCCCACGCGTGTGATGACCGCCATCGAAATGCACCAGGTAGCCGAGCCATACATCCGGCGGCGCGCCATCCGGCACCTCGAAAAAGGGCGGGCTGTGATCTTCGCGGCGGGGACATCGAACCCGTATTTCTCGACGGATACGGCAGCCACGCTGCGCGGTCTGGAGATTCACTCAGAGATCATCGCCAAGGCAACGAGCGTAGACGGCGTGTACGACAAAGATCCAAAAATCTACGCGGATGCGGTGAAATATCCCGAGATCAGTTATACGGAGGTTTTGTCGAAGGCTCTGCGCGTGATGGATGCTTCCGCGGTGGCGATGTGCCGCGATAACGGCATGCCTATTATGGTGTTTGATCTCCAAGTTCGCGGCAATATAATGCGAATGGCCATGGGCGAGCCCGTTGGTACTCTGATACATCAATTGCCGTACCCTGTCTTATGAAACAAGAATCTCAAACCGCTACGAGTTCCAGCCCCTTCAAAACTGTAAAAGAAGTGGAAGGGAATGCAAAGAGCCGCATGGAAAAGGTTCTGGCCGAATTGCAGACCGAAGTCACTCATTTTCGGACCGGCCGAGCTTCCATAGCGTTGCTAGACAGCGTGCGCGTGGACTATTACGGCTCGCCGGTACCGATCAACCAGGTGGCGCAACTCCATGTACCCGAGCCCGCGATGATCACAGTGCAGCCGTGGGATGCTTCCATGATCCGGGAAATCGAGAAGTCGATCCGCAACGCTGATCTCGGCCTGAATCCCTCGAATGATGGGAAGCTGATTCGAGTTCCTATCCCGCCCCTGACGGAAGAACGCCGGCGCGAAATGGCGAAAAAGCTGAGCCACGTTGCCGAAGAGCGGCGCGTGGGGTTGCGTAATATCCGGCGGGAGGCCAATGATCAGCTGAAGAAAATGACGAAAGAAAAGCTGATCAGCGAGGATGACGAGCGGCAGGCGCTGGATGCGATCCAGAAGCTTACGGATGCGCAGATCGGGAAAGTGGACGGCGTGGCCAAAGCCAAAGAGAAAGAGATTCTGGAGTTCAAATAATTCGCCGGGGGAGAGTTGTGCTTCGGTCAGTTTGCCAGGTGCTTGCGCTCGCGGCCGCGACTGTCTGTCTGCAAGCCGCGAATCCGCCTGATTTCACAGGCAAGTGGGAATTGGATCTCAACAAGTCCGACTTCGGGGACGCGCCGAAGCCGGCCCGGATGACCATCGATTGTACTGTCAGCGGAGACGAGATGCGCTCGGTGACCACAACTTACGTTCAGCAGGACAATTCGGTGAACGAATCGGTCTGGTATCTGGACGGCAAGAAACATCCAACAGACAAGCCCGTGCCCGGATATTCGATCACGCATTGGCAGGATGGTGTGTTGATCAACGAGCGCGGCTCGAACGATGGAGCCTACAAGCAGCTGATCCGTCTGAGCCTTTCAGCGGATAGAAAAACAGCTACTGAGACGGTCCAGACCAAGACCCCGAACGGCAACAACAAGGAAAAGCTGGTCTGGGACCGAAAGTAGCGCTCAGTTGTTCCCGTTGAGAACTTCCGGGAATGCCGGGAGGTTCGAGAAATTTCAAGTTTCTCGGACATTTGCTGAAAACTCGGAGAGCGTCCGTTTTCGCAATTCACAGTGATCGAGCAAAAGGCCCGAATCGTCAGGCCTACTCTGCACGCAATGTGCGAGCCGGGTCCGTGTGGATGGCACGGCTTGCCGGATTCCAGCAGGCCAGAAGGGACACAGCGATCATCCCAAGAAGAGCGGAAACGTAAGCCGTGGGATCGCGCGGGCTGACGTCGTAGAGTACAGATGAGAGGAGGCGGCTGGCAAAAAGGGTACAGGCCGCGCCCATCAAAATGCCGACCGCACAGAGCACGATGGTGCGCCTAAATATGGCTGCTAGGACCTGACCTGATCTTGCTCCGAGGGCCATTCGAATGCCAATCTCGCGCGTTCTTTGCGCCACAGAATAGGCCACTAAAGCGAACAATCCAGTTGCGGCAAGGACGATAGCAAGCAGGCCAAAGAAACTGAGGACCAGAGCCGCCATGCGAGCCGGGAACAGCGGCAGCGCTAATTGATCCTTGAGGCTACCTGCATTCGAAAGTGACAGTTCGGGATTCAAATCCAGGACGGTTTTTCGAAGTAGATCCGTCGCCGCTCGAGGTGGCAGCGGACCCCGCCCGACTACTGTCGTCCACGTGATGCCGGTTTGCTGGATAGGCAGAAAGACCGCAGGGTGGGGATCTTCTCCGAGATACTCATATTTGCCCGTTTCAACCACCCCGACGATATCCAGGCCCTTGTCGGATGCGTCCATGCTCAAGCGCAGGTGCTTGCCAAGCGGGTTCTCGTTTGGAAAGAGTAACTGCACGAGGGCTCCGTTCACAATAGCCACCGGCGCCGCGCCAAGGCGGTCCCGAGTGTCGAAATCGCGGCCTAAGAGAAGATGGGTCCCGGCGGCACGAAGGTAGTGGGGAGAAATGTTGTAGATGGTTGCTGAGTGCATCTCCGTGAGCTTTGGCACGGGTCGGTCGGCGCGGGAAATGATGTTATTGTTTCCGTGGTCAAGGCGAAGTGGCAAGTTGCTTGTGAGGCCAACAGCTTCAAAGCCGGGCATCTCGGATGTCTTTTGAAGCAGTGCAGCGGAGAAACGGCGGCTTTGGTCCGGCGTGTAGTCCTTCAATCGAAGATCAAAAGAAATAGAGACTGCGCGATCGGGATTGTAGCCGAGTTTAAGGGTAAGGGCGTGCTGCAAGCTGCGGATGACGAGTGCCGAGCAGATGACCAGGACAACGGAGAGTGCTATTTGACCAATGACCGAAATGTCGCGTGTTCTGAGATGGCGCAAACGGCCGCCGATGAGTTCTTCCTTGAGACTCGGAAGGATATCTGTGCGGATTGACTGTAGGGCAGGCGTCAAGCCAAAGACAGGCGCGGCCAAAAGAGCCAAAGCTAGTGTGAAGGCGAGAACGGTACTGTCCGGCCAGAGAGTCGTATTGAAAGGGATGTCAAATGCTGGCCGCCATGAACTGAATGAGCGGCATGCGGCGGCAGCAATACCGAAGCCCGCCGCGCCGCCGACCATTGCAAGCAGAATACTCTCCGTCATGAGCTGCCGCAGAAGACGAAATCTGCTGGCACCCAAAGCCAGCCGGATCCCAATTTCGCGGTGACGATCCGAAGCGCGAGCCAGCAACATGCCAGCAAGATTGATGCAGGCGAGCAGCAATACTAGCGCGGCTAAGCTTATAAGGACAACGCCGAAGCTAGTGATAGGCTTCCGCAGAGCGTCGCCTATCAGGCCTGGCCGCGGGAGATCGAAGCGAGCCTTAGGATTCACAGCATTGGGATAACTACGCGCGAGTTGCCCGGCAATTTCATTGAGATTCGTCCTAGCTTGGATAAGCGAGACTCCTGGTTTTAGGCGACCCATCACCCAGATGTTCGAGGCATTCCGCGAGTGATACCAATCATTACCTGGCTCGATTTCTAACTCCATACTCATCGGAACCCAGAAATCACATGCAAGGATCAACTCCGTTCCTGTAAAGTTTGGAGGTCCTACACCGATGATCGTGAAAGGGTATCCATTGAGCTTGACGACACGTCCGAGCACGTTGCGATCGGCCCCAAAGTGGCTGTGCCAATAGCGATTGCTAATAACAATTAGCGGATGTGCACCGGGAGCGCTGTCGTCCGCCGGAGTAAAGAAACGGCCGAGCTGCGGTTTAATGCCCAGCATCTGAAAATAATTACCGGTCGCCTCATAGCCCCAGACCAGAAAATTCTCGCGTGGGCGCAAGCTCAAGTTCACGATATTTACGCGCGAAGCAGCCAGCTCGGAGAAGGCGGAGTTTTGCTCGCGGAAGGCAACGTAATTGGGATATGACATGTTCGGTGCGCCACCCCAGTTCAGCGATACAAGCCGCTCTGGATCGGAAACAGGCAGAGAACGCAGCAAAATGTTTTCGACGAAGGTGAAGATAAACGTGTTCACGCCGATGCTGAGCGCGAGCGTAAGAATCGCAACCGCACTAAACAATGGTGTGCGGCGAATCATCTGCGCCGCATATCGCAAATCGCGAGCGAGATTCTCAAAAAAAGCGGTGCTGCGTTGATCCCGGCACTCTTCTTCGAAAAGTGCGATCGAGCCGACCAGCCGCTGCCCCGCATGTCGGGCTTCTTCGGGCGACATGCCGAGCCGAATATTGTTTTCGATTTCCCGATTCAGATGGTCTTGCAGCTCCTCTCCGAGATCAGTGTCTGCGCGCCGAGGATGGAGTACAAACCGTAACAGCATTCGAAATCTCTCAAACCAACGCACGAGTTTTCTCCTAGACGGCTTCGATGATCAGCCCGATTGCGCCCGAAAGCCTGCGCCAGTTTGCGAGTTCCGAGGTGAGGCGTTTTCGACCGGACGTAGTAAGGGAGTAGAGCTTGGCACGGCGGTTGTTCTCGGAACTTTTCCACTCCGATTTGATCCAACCCTGATGTTCGAGACGATGTAACGCCGGATACAAGGACCCTTGCTGCACTTGCAGAACGTCATTGGATATTTGAACGATCCGCTTCGCCACTGCCCAACCATTCATGGGCTCCAGCGAGAGAGTCTTCAGAATCAGCAGGTCGAGCGTGCCCTGCACAAGATCGGTCGGTTTACCCAACAAACACTCCTTGACTATCTACAATATCCATCTGTATTGTAGATAGTCAAGGGGACAGTCATGACCTCTCGCCGCCTGTGTTCGCTCTCAAGGGCGGCTTACGCCAGATAGCGTGCAAAGTTTACGCGAAATAATTCTGAAAGTGACAAGAAAGCCTGCCACTTTCAGAATTAAATGGCATACGATCGTCAACATTATTTGGGACACGCCACATCCCGCGCTGGACGGTTTGAACGCGCTGTTTCAGATCTGGCATCCGCTTCCTCAAATAAAAACGCAGCTGTGCAAAGTCCAGCGTGAAACTATCGAACTGGGCGACCAGGTCGCGGCCCAAATTGGCATAGGTAAGGTCCACCCCTGCTTCACAACATTTTGCACGAGAGCGATCCCAATGCACGTTAGAGTTTTTCAACAGCATCGGTCCTTTGCGACCTTACCTGTCGGTTTCCTGCTACAAAGCCTGTTCCTCGCTGACTTTGCTCATCACAAAAGCGACATGTACCAGGACCAGATCGCCTGGTATGCGATACTCCGATGGCTATCGTCGCCAGCTACGCTGATGTCGTGAGCAGGCGCACATCATATGATTTCATCCCGCACCAGTAAGTGCTCGGTCTAACCCGGATATCCCACGAAAGTAGTGGCGCAGAGCCGCTGAATCTGGCATAAACATTTGTTCGAGCAGAGGTTAAGGAGAGCCGAGGAAGCGGCTCTTGCTATGAGAGAGTGTACCCAATCGAGTTTTGAGTTTGCGGGCGCGTGGTCACGATCGGTGGTGACGCTTCTAGGCAATCATGCGCATAGCTCGGGCGCTGGCAGGGCGGTTTACCGACATCTGCTTTCTGATGATTTCCGGCACTTCGAGAACCTCCCTGACCGTGGCTACCGCGGCCGCTGCATCGAGTGTGTTCGACAGAGTTTGTGGATGGGACGCGATGAAAAGAACTCGCATCTCGGGCCGGTAAGGATTCAAGACGCCCGCCAATCTGTGGCCTTCCATGTCTACGTCCGCAAGCAAAATGTGAATCGACCTCGTTTGACTAATCACTACGAGCAAGGCCTCTGATTCTTTGGCGGCTTCGAATACAACATATCCGTCGGCCTTGAGAGGTGCTGCGATGCTCGCACGCAGTTCTTCCCGCGCCAAAACCAGGATTGTCGGCAGCGCTCCCTGCAGATCCATCTGCGTCGATTGTTCATTCCGCACTGGGTGTTTGTGCTGCCTCCAGGAATCAGTTGTATTTGCCGGGTGGGTTCGTGAGCTGCGTTGAAAATCCTGCCCGGAGTCATGGTTGGACCGATTGGCGGAAGAAAGCGCCATGCAAACCTCGTGAAACAGCTAAGTCGCGCACAAGGATCGATTTTCCGACAAGAATTTCATCGGGCTGACCGGAAATTTGATGTTGTATCGCGACATGTAAATTAGGTAGGCGGGCATTCTTGGTCAGGAATGCCACACAGGTACAGCCTACTTGTCAAACAACCGAGAGCGAGTCAGTACTCTCTATGACACCCATCGAGATGATATATACCGTTTCCTGGTAGCGCGGGGTTTAAGCCCGCCTGCGGCTCAGGAAGTGACCCAGGATGTTTTTGTGGATTTGTTCGTTGCTCTCGAAAAGGGCACACAAATGAACTCGGAGCGTGCTTGGCTGTACGCGGTGGCTGGCCGGGCTGCTGTAGATCACTGGCGGCATGAGCGCCCTGGAATGTGGGTGGAGCTTGAGTCCAAACCAGGGGCCATTGCGGATACTGCATCGCGTGAACCCGGTCCGGAAGCTTACGCTGAACACAACGAGCGCCTCGGTAGAATTGCGGCAGCCTTGCGGAACTTATCCAGGGAACGCCGGCTATGTCTCCAGCTCAGGATGAAGGGGCTGCGTTATCGCGAGATCGCGAAGATATTGAACGTGTCCACTTCAACCGCCGCCGAGTGGCTGGGGTCGACCATCGATCTGCTCCGGGACGAAGCCAATGGTTGACCATCTCTCGCGAGAGGAACTGCTTCGATACATCGACAACGAGCTATCAAAGCGTGGCGCAAGGAAGGCAGCGGAACATCTCTGCAAGTGTGCAGGTTGCGCATTCGAGCTCGATCGCCTCAAAGAGGACCTAGCCGCTATTACACAGGCAGAAATTGAGATAGTGGAGCGTTTGCTTCCTGCCCCGCCCGAGCCGTGGCCTTCCCTCGAATGGAAGCTCGATGCGGCCGCAACGACGAGCAAAAATTCGCGGCCACGACTGTTTAAGCCTTTCACCGCAATCTGGAAATTCCCGCTGGCTTACGGCAGTGCGGGTCTCGCTTTACTCCTGTGCTTTCTGCTGATCTGGGGACCGCTGCAGCCGCTGTCCGCCAAAGAGGTTATCGAACGGGCTACCGCGGCCGACACAGCCCGCCTGACTATTACGCCGCAACAGGTAGTCAGGCAGAGAGTTCGCGTGACCGAGAAGGCGCGGCTTGGCTCGGGCGAGCACACTGCGCGGATGGAATCCTGGAAGTCGGTGAGATCTGCTTACTGGCAGACCGGTAGCGATTCCCCGAATACTAACTTGCACCGTCACTATGAGCAAAATGGACTCGCGTCAGAGCTTCCCTTGTCTCCGCCGGCGTTGGGATCGTGGGTAAAGCTTGCGGGCTCCAAACCCAGGGCCTCCCGCAATAACGGGACGATACAAATCCAGGTGGCGTCCAACGCCGAAGGCCGGGCTCGCGGCTTGGACGAGTTCAGCTTTCGGGTCCAGGCCCGCGACTGGCATGTGGACGAGATGACGCTCTCCTTCGAAGATGCCGTTTTTCAAATCGAGGAAGAGGACTCTTCAATTTTCGACCGGCGCGAAGTACCCGCCGACGTCTTGGCCAAGCTCGAGCCGCAGCCCAAGTCTGCTTTCCCCGCCGTCCACGCAGCGAAATCGCCCCGGAATGTCCGGGCCGCCGTGACTCTGCCCGCGAATTTGGACGACCTCGAAATGTCAGTTCGTTACGACCTTCATCGGATGGGGGCAGACCTGGGCGATAGCATCGAGATCACTCGGGCTCCAAGTCAATTAGTGGTGAACGCATGGGGTATTTCACCTCGGCGAAAGGAGCAGCTGGTGGCTGTGCTGGCCAACAAGCCCGGCATACAGCTCGAGTTTCAGCCGCCGGTAACCAGCGGCCGGAATCGACAGAATCCCACAACAGCAGTTCCTTCATCCGTGAACCGGCAGCAGGACTCGCGCTTAGTAGACTTCTTCGGAGGCGCGGATGCCGAAGGGAACTACACCCGCGGAGTGTTGCACGCAAGTACCGAAATGTTGGCGCACCTGTACGCGCTGCGAGAACTGGCCCTGCGCTGGCCTCCCGGTCAAGATTCAAACCTCTCTTCCGCAGCCAAAACCCAGCTCTCCGCGATTTTGAGAGACCACGCAAATGGCGTTCAGGCGTCCTTCTCCGAATTGGAGCCGCAGATCAATCTCCTTCTGAAGGGCTTCGGTTACGAGCCGGTTGCTGAAAGTCCCGCGGTTGGCAACGCAAATTGGCAGGAGGCCAGCGTATCCGAGCTTGATAAAGCCCGAACCACGGATCGCATTCTGCGCTCCCTTCTGACTACTTCCGAAACGCCCATGTCGGTGGACGACGCGCTTCCTAAGCTCAAACAAAGTGTTCAGGAACTGGCGAGCGGTGTGAACCAGTTACGCGCCGTGCAATAGCCGAATCAGAGCGATGAGAAGCGATTGGAGTTCCTTGTGAAACACGGGTCGCTTCGCTCGCCGCTCAGAAAGGTGGATAACGCCGCACGCCACCGGCTCCCTGTACGTGTTCGGTAGTTTAGCAAACGGTTAGTTCTGCCCGTTACCGTTTGTTTCGGCTAGAATATGATTCCCGAGACCCTGAGTTCATCAAGCTACCTCGATGCGGAGGACTCTGCACGTCTGCTGGTTCCTTCTGGCCGCACGGTCTTTCACGTTCGGCCAGTCAGCCGCGCTCAGCGGGTTTGTCAAAGATCCGAGCGGCGGATTGCTAACAGGTGCTCAGTTACAACTTCGTAATCAGAGCACGGGTGTTCGGTATCAGGAAATCACGAATCACCAAGGCTTCTACAGCTTCGCCAGCGTGAAACCGGGAACGTACGAGGCTACTGTTCAGGCGGACAAGTTCCGGACCCTTACCCAGGAAGCTATCGTCCTAAACGTCGCAGACCGCATCGCTCTGGATTTCTCGTTGCAACTGCCGGTCAGGACCGAGACGGTAACCGTAAATTCCCAACCCCCGCTCCTGAATTCAGTTGATCCGGCCGTCAGCACCGTCCTGGATCAGCAGGTTGTGCAGAACATGCCCTTGAACGGCCGCACCCTTCAGTCGCTGATCGCGCTCACGCCAGGCGTAGCATTCGTTGGAACCAGCTATGCAGCCGGAGGCACCGGTCTTGGCCAGTTTAGCGTAAACGGCCAGCGCGCCAATGCGAACTATTTTATGGTCGACGGCGTCAGTGCAAATTTCGGCGTTACTCCACTACTTTTTGTGGGCCAGAGCATAGGAGGCGCCATTCCAGGCCTGAATGCCGCTGGCGCCACCAACGGACTCGTGTCCGTCGACGCCATCCGGGAGATTCGCGTCCTGACCTCGACCTACGCTCCCGAATATGGGCGGAGCCCCGGAGCGCAGGTGCTGATCGTCACTCGCTCCGGCACGAATCAATTCCACGGCAATGCGTTTGACTATCTGCGGAATGACGTTTTCGATGCAAGGAATTTCTTCAATGTGGTCCCCCAGCCGAAGCCGCCGCTTCGTCAGAATGACTTCGGCGGAACATTAGGCGGCCCAATCCGCAAGAACAAGGCATTTTTCTTTTTCTCGTATGAAGGGCTCCGATTGCGCCTGCCGCAGACGAGCACGGGAACGTTTTTCACGGCCGCTGCCAGGGAGAACGTGGCCCCCGCGTTTCAACCGTTGTTGGGTGCGCTGCCGATCCCGAATGGCCCAACAAATCCT
>JAFAUR010000861.1 GCA_019243205.1 Acidobacteriaceae bacterium
GTCCTCACCACGGCAATCACCCGGTAATTACGTCTTTGCTTCCCATCGGCGGCGTAGGGCCCCGTACCGTTCCACGCATCAACCAGATTGGATTCGCTCGTCGCGCTGATATCCGGCACAGCGTCAGGCGGCGGTTCCACGTATTGCGGGTTGTCGAACGCTCCAGGCGGCACAACGGGCTTCGTCTTGTCCGCCATTTCGCGGGGACCGAAACTCGACCAACACATCCAACAAAATCTGAGTCTGGTAGCCATAGTTACTCAACGCTTCAGCCGTGACTTTCGCGAGAATGCCCCAGGGGCACGCCTTACACGCGCCTGCGAAAACTGGCTTTTTGGCTGCGATCGTAGCCGAGACCGCAGGCGTCCCTGCCTGCTCGGGCGGCTGAGCTTGTACAGAGATAAGTGCGAAAACGAGACCAAGAACTAACAATCGGAGAAAGGGCTGCGTGCTCATACGGAATACCGCCTTACTCTCATTGAAGATGGTGCTTGAAGAAAGCGGCGAGCGACGTCATGGCTTCGCGCGATTCCGGCAGCGAGGGGTCTTCCCAAAAGAAGTGCCACATACCTTCGAAGACGTTCAGATCGGCTTCGAGGCCCGCATTCCGCAGTTTGCGATGCAAGAGCACCGTTTGACTCAGGCACATATCGCGTGTACCGGATAGGAGAAATGCAGGCGGATGATCCGTTGGGGATTTTCCCATCCAAAGCCGTTGCAGGCGGTTCCTCCGGCTTTCGCGAGGCCGCATCACGACCGCCGAACGGGGGACGCCCCGTAAACGCCGTCGAGAGTCCCGCATCGAGCCCGTTCATTACGTATCGCGCATCTCCCGGGTTCGAGCCTCCGGAGCAGGTCCCCAGTCCCACGGCCCCCGGCAGCGGAAGCTTCTTCTCGGGTAGCCATAGAATCGTGGTCTGCGCTAACGTACAGCCGCCCGATGCTCCGAACATTCCAATGCTCGTTGCCTTGTACGTTTTCAGTAATTCGCGATAAACAGCTACGATGTCTTCGTTCCCGGGAATCGAAGGCCCGCCGCCGCGATAGTTCACCTTGATCACTTTCAGTTGTCCCAGGCTGGCCACCGCAATCGCCTCTGCGTCCATTTCGAATTCCATCAGGACCTTGTTCCGGTTCTTCGGTGGAATCAACTTGGGCGAGTAAATAGTTACGCCGACTCCCGCGATCTTTTGGCTCTCCTCGAGGACGGGATAGAGCTTAAGGGCCGTTTCCTTGTTCCGCCCGGCTGCGGCTGGAGGCGCGTGTCCCTCAATCGTTCGCACCGCAACGGAACCGCTACGGGCCGCCGCGGTCTGTGCACGCGCGAACATCTGGCGCGTATACGACTGCCGGGCTTCGTCGCTCTCGAGCGCAGGCGGAGGAACCGTGCGCGCGCCGAAATGGAGAGTTCCATCCGAATCCACCAGCATCTGCGGGACAACTGGCGCTTCGGCAAGGCGAGCGAGGCTAACCCTCGCATCGCCGTTCTGTTTCCCGCTTTGGCCGCCGGCAATCACGACGCAGCAGGCAATTGCCAATCCGAGTGCGCCACCTATGCCTATGGGTTTCTTCATCTGTCCTCCGATGCTTGGAGTAATTGGACCATGCAGGTCCATGCCGCAGCGCCTGCTATTTGCGGCGCAATTCCTCTTGAAGAGCAGCAATCAGATCGACTCTTCGAGACGTATTGATAATCGTTCAGTGCTCCGTATTTTGCTTGATCACGCAATCAACTAAAAACCGAACCGCAAGGCAACTTGCATCTGGCGATTCGATCTCTGAGTTGTTGTAATCGTTCCCGCACCACCGACGCCAATGGTCGCATTCGGCAGCCCAAACTGGGGGTGATTTGCAATGTTGAACATTTCCCAGCGAAATGCCAAATTGTATCGTTCCGAAAACCTGAAATTTCGGCTGATCGTCGTGTCGAGGTTGAAGATTGCGGGCCCATTCAAGCTATTTCGTCCGAGTGTTCCCCACGTGAATGCAGGCGGTGTAGTGAATGCCGCGGGATTGAACCATTGAGCGATCGACTGATTTGCTGGAGTGGGACTTACGCCGAAAACAGGATTGGCGCGACTGCTCGCGCCTGTGTTCGACGGTGATCCCGGAACTGTAATCGTATAAGGCAAACCAGTCTGGCAAACCCAAATCGCGCCGACTTGCCAATCCCGCACCAGATAGCTACCAACGCTCGTACCGTTCGCAAATGGTCGTCCCGGTCCGAAAGGCAACTGATAATTCGCCGCGAGGTTCACGCGGTGACGAATATCACTGTTGGAACTCGCCCAGTCCGCCCGCCGGTTCGTCGGATCCTGAGGTACCGGTCCATTGACTCCGCCATCGCCTCCGATATTGTCGAACCCGTGCGCCCATGTCCAATTCGCAAGCAGGTACAACCCTTTTCCCATACGCTTTTCAACACTCGTCTGCATCGAAGAAAAAAATGAATTCCCGGCGCTCTCAAGCCAGGTAATCGCGGACACACCGGGTAGGATAGCGGCGTACTGCCGCCTCGGATCGATTGCACCCGGGCCCGGATTCGGTTGGTTGATGTTGGGAGCCCACGACAGGTGCGCGCCCGCGGAGCCCACGAAACCCACGGTGAACGTCAGGTCTTTAGTCAATTCCCGCTGCACGCTCACGTTGAACTGCTGCACTTGCGCATTTCGGAAATTCGGAGTTACTCCCTTGAGTGCATATACCGCGGGTCCTTGTGCGAGGTTGGGCGCGGTCGTGACCACCGGGAAGCCTTGCGAGACAAAGAGACTGGGAACGTCGTTCCCGGATTCGCTAATATTCAAAATGAAATCGAACGGCGGCTGCCGCTCCTGGCGGATATTCGTTCCCGCGTTGCCCTGAGGATCGTAGAAGAGTCCATACCCACCGCGCAAGACAGTCTTAGGAGTGGGCTGCCAGGCAAAAGCCACGCGCGGACCGATGGCCCTGTAATCGGTGTTGATATTCGCCGTAGCACTCACTCCCTTCTTACCGGCAAGCAGTTGCTGACCCGTGACCGGATTGAAGTTGGCCCAGTAATTATGCGCTTCCGTAAACGGAGTATTGATCTCGTAATGCAGACCAAGATTTAGGGTGAGAGTCCGGCTGATCCGCCAATCGTCCCTAACATAAAAATCCAATTCGTCGGTTCGCAGCGATGCCGACCCGGGTAGAAAGACGTCACGATGAAGGACGAGCGGGTAGCCGAGGATCATAGTCGCTATCGCATCCCCGGTTCCGCCCGGTGCCGCTGTATTGCGCGTGTAGCTGGGATCGAAGTTCCATCGTCCGAACAGGCTCTCGCTGGGCGGGCTTGCAGTCTCTCCCACGCCGCGGAAGTGCAGATCAGTGCCGAATTTCAGACTGTGATTTCCGCGCAGAATGCCAAGGTTCGCGATTGCCTCATGCATATATTCATTGCGTATCAGCGGTTCCGATCGTGGCGCGCCAAGCCCCGCGTAGCCTGTCATGCCTATAATTGGCGCATTCGGTTCGAGCGGGTTCGAGGTATCACGGCCCGGAATCCGGCCCCACACCGGATTCGACAGCGTAGGCGTGATAAGGCTCATATCATATTGCGTGTACCCGTAGCGGAAATCACCGACCACACCAGGCGAAAAGATGTGAGTCCAGGCACCCACCAAGCTGTGCCCGTGGGCCGCGTCGAACCCCGCAAAGCTATTCTCGTTCCCTCCGATATCGTTGTTGAAGGTGTTCGGCATTTGTATGCTGCCCCAATCGATCGAATACCGGACGAACAGGTTGTCCTGTGACGAGAGCTGGTCATCCACGCGGATGTCGCCGCGATGCACGCTGCTGCGTTTGATCGGCGTTGTTGTGTAGTTATTCACTAAAGCCGAAGTCTGTGGTAATGGATACAAGTTCGCGAGCGCGGCGCCGATTGGGTCAAATCTGTTCGCGGGAATGGTATCCCCAGCGAAGCGCGTTCGAATGGCCACCCCGCCGTTAGGATTCGCACGTGTTGTAAGTGGATCGAAAATGCCGTTTGTGGTAATCCCCTGGAAGTTACCGGTTCTTTCCGCCGCTGTCGGCACGGTCACCACGAGCGGTGAACCGAATACCTCCCGATAGCCTTCGTGGTCGACGAAGAAGAACGTACGATCCCTCCCGTTATAATGCGGAAGCATAACCGGACCGCCCAGGCTGCCTCCATATTGGTTTAGCTTGTAAGGCGGTTTCGGTCCGCCGGCAAGCGCGAAGAAGTTACGTGCATCCAGCTTGTCGTTCCGCAGATACTCAAATAATGAGCCATGGAATTGATTGGTTCCAGACTTCGAAGTAACGACGACGACCGCACCCGCTGCTCGCCCATACTCTGCTCCAGGATTGTTTGTCAATACTTTGAATTCCTGGATGCCGTCAACGGATGGTCTCACGACGAACGTATGCGAGATCATTTCCGTGTCATCGATTCCATCGAGCAGGACCTGATTCGAGTAGTTCGATGCTCCGTTCGCCTGTAGAGCGGTTCCGCCAGGGCGCAGTTCGTCGGGCCTTGTTCCGGAATTGATGGTAGCGGTCTGCGCATAATCGAGTCCCGAGACTCCGGGCGCCAGGATTGCCAACTGAACGAAGTTGCGGCCATTCAGTGGAAGCGATGAGACTGCGGCGTTGCTGATAACCTGCCCGACTGCGGCGTTCTCCGTCTGAAGCGCCGGGGGTGAACTGCTCACTTCAATTGTTTGCTGCAGCGCCCCAAGTTCCATCGTGAAATCAAGCCGCGCCTGCTGGCTGACCTGCAACTCAAAGCCGTGATACGTGAACGTTCTGAATCCTGGGTTCGTACTTGTTACGGTGTACCTTCCCGGGATCAGATTGGCAACGGTATAGGCCCCCGCTGAGTCCGTTACGACGTTCTGGGTTGTGTTGGTTTCTTCGTTCGTGACTACAATGTGAGCGCCCGAAATAGCAGCGCCTGATGTATCGACGACGTTGCCAACAATGGAAGCTCGTTCAACTTGGGCGAGTGAGACTGACAACTCTCCGGCCGCGAGAAACAGGTACACCAGACAACTTGCCTTCGACATAGGAGGCGCCTCCTGGAGCGCGCACGATTAGCTTATTGTGCGGCGAGTGATCCGTCGGCATGGAAGGCCGGCGGAAACGGCCGCGTTCCTTGAAACGGATATTTCTTCAGAACTGCTTCTTGGATCTCGAACCCGAGACCGGGTTTTTGTGGGAGTGGGTAGCGGCCATCCACCATACGCATAGCCGGAAATCCCATGATGTCTGCCCAAACATCGTTGATCTCTTTCGACTGCACAGCGCCGCAGATTTCCTGGCACAGGAAATTCGGTATAGCGGCATCGACGTGCAGGCTCGCAACTCCGCCGATCGGTCCTTCGCAGGCATGAGGCGCCATCCGAAT
>JAFAUR010000905.1 GCA_019243205.1 Acidobacteriaceae bacterium
GCGGTCGTAATGAATTTGCCTTCTTTGTCGCGCTCCGTGGAATGGAAATTCCTGGTGTCGAGAATGATGCGGTTATTCGCAGGATCCGGATGCGGGATCGCTTCCTGCGCAATAATCACTCGGGGCCCTTCGCCCCGATTCTTTCCCTCGTGCTGCAACTCTTCGGGAGGAGTGGTATCGGCAATGAATACCTGGTTCCAGATGACCTGCTTCCCCTCCGTCCGGACATTGCCGACGTACAGGACTGTGTTTGGGAACTGTTCGTCAAAGATCCGGGATTCGATATTCCCGGTGAGCTGCGCCGCGGCAAAGTTCCGGGCGACTTTCGATTCCAAATGGAGCGACAGTGGAGTGAGCCAAAGCGAAGCAAGCGCTGTCACAACGAAAGCACAAAACGCGAACAGTAGAACTGGGCGCGCCACACTGGCGCTCGAAACCCCCGCAGCGCGCATCGCGACTATCTCGCTGTCGGCGGACATACGGCTGAGCCCGATCAGAATGCCGACCAGCACACCCAATGGGAGTGCGAATGGAAGCGTCGAGGGCAGAGCGTAGAGCAACAGCTTCGCAACCACCGCTGGAGGCGCGGAAGTCTTGACCAACAGAACCGACAGACGCTCGATGGTACGCAGGAACAGAACGAAAATGAAAAGGAGCGTACCCAGGAAAGCGCTGGTTAGAACTTCCCGGAATATCGCTTTACTGAGAATCCGAATCACAAGCAAACAGCCGGGATCAGTGGTGAACAACCAATGGTGGCGGGGGGACCAGTGGAAGCTTTCCCGCCTCGTCGTTCTCGCTGCGTCCGAGCTCCGCGTAGTCAAGAAGTAAGGAAGGGCAGATCACGGAAGAGGTGGTTGCCTCGGTCGAAGCGGCGACGAGATTGAAACTGGAACCGTTATTTACATAGTTGAATACGTATGGATGGTCAGAGGCGGCGTCCACGGTACGCAGTTCTTTCGCACTGAACTCTTTGAAGCGCAATCCCCGCACGAGTTCTTCGTGGCCGTCCAGGTAGACGCGGTAGGCAAGGATAGGTGAATTCAATGTTCGGGCATACCCGTTCTTCTGAGCGAGTAAGGCGACAGCCTTCAATTCCTGGAGATTGGCTGTGGAAGGAAAATCGATCCGCCGGATCGTCAGTCCGTAAGTCAGGCCGGCAGCTTTTACCTGCTCCAGGAGCTTTGATTTCATGTCAGATTCAGGCAATGGGTGATCCACCTGCACGAACAGATTTCCAATCACGGCGGCTTCTCCGCTGTATGCACCAGGCAGGCGGCCGTGCCCGTTTGAGGCGCGGATGGTGCCGACCGGCCGGCGGCTGGAAAGATAATTCCGGAGAACGCCTTTGTCGACGAGAGTGACACGCTTGGCGGGCACGCCTTCGTCATCCACGTCATAGTTGCCCGCGAGAGTAACGGATCCATATTTACTCTCGTGTGGGTCGTCTACCAGAGTCATCCATTCCGGCGTCACTTTCTGGCCCAACTTCGAGCTCCAGACGCTGTCAACCATCTGTGGCGCGGGATTGCTCATACCCGGCGGAGCGATCGGCTTCCGGTCCAGGCGAACCGCATCCGCCAGCACCTGAGCCATCATTTCGGCAGCTGCTTCACCCTCAAACAGCACCGGACCGGTGTATTCTTTCGTGACAGGAGCTTTGATCAGAGCTTCTGTCTCCGCAGCAACGTTCTCGACATGTTCCTTCAACTGGGCTGGATCTGGAAAATCGGAGCCTTTCAGTCCCGTGAGGAAATCGTGATTCCATACGCGGTTGCCATCCTTTGCGAGCCCGCTTGCCATGATGGACAGCTCGGCGAGTTCTTGCGGGATGCGCACGATCGTGCCTTCGCTATTGACAATGCGATAGGCGGAGGAAACGAGCTGCAGGCGAAGAGAGGAACCGGTAACGGACGAGTGACTCGTGAAACACTCGGACAGACTGCGTAGCGCGTCCTCCCAATGTCTAGTATCCGGTTTATCGATTCGTACTTTTTCAATAACCTGTACGGGTTGGGCGGTGGCGAAGTCCGGTATCCGTTCGGGCTCGGCAATGTCCCGAAGCGCGTTACGTTTGCGTGTGATCTGGTCGGTAGCGGCTTTGTACACCTCGTCTGTTGATAGCCAGAAATGTGACCGGATCACGGCATAGTCGTCGTCGATAGGAAGCATTCCTTGCCTGCCCGTTCGAGAGTAGACCGAATCCGTATTGTCGAAGGTGTAGTCACCCACGCGGACCTCAATCGTGGGATGGCGCAAGCGAAGCTGATTGGAAGAGATGAGCCCTCCCAAGCTGGCGATAATCTCCGTCAAGCTCGCATCGCTGGTCGCGTACTGAACGAAATAAGCTTTGTCCAGATCGTTCAACTGCAACGCTTTTGCCCGCCCGATTTCGTCTACCATGGCGCGCAATTGAGCGTCATCGTGCACGGCGGAAGCGATATCGGTCGCCGCGGTCAGAACCAGCGTGCCCAAACTGAGGCTCGCGAAAGCGGTGAAAACAGCAATCATTCGCTTCATCGGGTCGCCTCGGGGCGGGGAAGGAGCGGCGCACGCTGCTGATTGTTCGGCTTCTTCTGAGTCTCGATTTCCGAAACGAGGATGGCCGGAGACACCGCGGAAACAGGTATGCTGCCGGATTCAGCGCCGCAATATCCGTTGAAGACTTCCGAGTGATTCGATGTCGCCAGAATCTTCTGAAAACTCGTGAGCGGAGTACCGACGATGTCGACACCTCGTATCAACTCATCCGGACGTCCATCGGGAAACACGCGATATACGACGAGTGGCACAACCGTAAATGCTTGCAGACCTGCGCGCCCCGTTGTAGTGTAGCCGCTCGAGACTTGCTCGAAGTACAGACCGTACGGCTTGCCCTGCCGTTTGATCTCTTCTATAAGTTGCTGCCGGAGCTCCCCGTCCGAGACTTGCTTCGAGGATTCAATAATAAGATTGGACTGGCGGGAGACAACTTCGAACCCTGGCTGACGTCTCCCGTGGCCGTTTGATTCTTTGAACTCGCCCACGGGAGAGCGCGAGAGCAGGAAGGTTTTGAGCACGCCGTCTTCGACAACTTTCACTGGCCGCGCCTTTACACCTTCATCGTCGTATTCGTAGTGTCCGATCAGATCACTCCCCGAATAGTCGAGGCGGGTTGGGTCTGATTCGATACTGATAAAAGGGGGCAGGACCGGTTTGCCCAGCATCTTCGTGAACGTCTGCCCTTCGCTGATGTCCTTTTGACGGTGGCCTTCAATGCGATGGCCAAAGATCTCGTGAAAGAAGACAGCCGACGCGCGCCCCGACAGGATGGCAGGACATACAATCGGTTCGGCCGGAGGTGCATTGACCAGTGCATCGAGCTTGGCTGCAAGCTGCTGCACTTTGTGTACAACAGTTGCGTCATCCGGCAAGTGGTTCGGCTGAGAAGCTTCGATCGTTTCAAAGTCGGACACCTCCATCCCGTCCGGAGCCAGCCCGAAACCGTTTGCTTCGATGCGAAAGAGATTGCTGCCTAGTTGGATCGACGATCCTTCGGTGTTAACAAAGGAGCGGATTTCTCGCTGGACGACGACGCTCACCTGTGATCCCAGGATTTTCGGATGACCTTTGAACTCGGCCGACCAAGCGCGCGTCTTTTTCTCCCAGTTGCCGGTATCTGACGAATAAATCTCCGGCAGGTGTGAGTATTTGGCCGCTGGCTCAGAGGAGAAATCGGCGTCCTGATCTTTCGGATCTGCAAGCAGCTGCTGATCCGTTTTGAGTTGCAGCAGACGGCGGGACGCAACGCGGTAGACGCGATCGGATTCGGTCCACAGTTCACGGCTGATCTGGTTCGGATTATCGTCGACGCTGATGGCGCCGAACGATGTGAAACGGATGGGCATGCCTCCGAACGGGTGATAGTTATCGAATTGAGGGCTTCCGACGCGAATGGTCGTATCCACACCGCGACGATGGGAACGAAGATCCTGCGTTAACGCGCCGGCAGCTGCGGATATCGTTTCGGTCTGATCTTCCGTGACCTCGTACGCCATGTAATACGGCGCTGGGTCGCCCTTGAATTTCAGGACATTGAACTCACGCGACAACTCGCCGGAAAGAATGTCCATCAGGGAGGGCGTCGCTGCCCTTGTCCCGGTCGGGCACGCAGATGCGATCAAGCAAACCGCAATCTGGCGGCACAGAGATGCCCTGGAGGGCAAAAAGCGGAGCAAATTCAAGAATATCAACTAGGGTCTGTTCCAGTAGTCTTATCGTCCGCAAAGCGGATGCCGTTTAATTTGAACGGCAGGATCGTTAGGCGGCATCTCAAAGTAAGTCTGGCTATGCGATTACAATGACGCGGCGTCTCGGTTTTCCGGTTTCGGTACTCGGCGCGCCGGGGATCAAGAGCAACGATACGCGGAGATGGCAATCGAATCCCCACCTGAAAACATCACTGGATTATCTGAATGCGGTTTTCGATTACCTGGGAGAAAACCATATTTCGATGTATCGCATGTCTTCGGATCTGGCTCCCTACGCCACTCATCCGGATTTGCCGCAATTTCACAATCAGATAAAGGAGAGCCGGAAGGAACTCAAGCAGGTAGGAGAACGCGCGCGCCGCATGAATCTGCGGCTATCCTTTCACCCTTCTCAGTTCATCGTATTGAACAGTCCGGATGCTGTTCTGCGCGATAAAAGCACTTGGGACCTGGAGAGTCAGGGCGAAATTCTCGACCGCATGGAACTCGGTCCTGAAGCAGTGCTCGTCATTCACGTGGGTGGATCATACGGCGACAAGCAGGCCGGCATCGACCGCTGGTGTACCACATGGGACCGGTTACCCAAAGTTGTCCGAAGGCGCCTGGTACTCGAAAATGACGACATCCGATTCAGCGCAGCCGACGTGCTGGCGATTCACGAGCGAACAGGCGTGCGTCTGGTGTTTGACGTGCAGCACTTCTGGTGTCTGAACCCGGAGCAGCTGGAACTTCGTTCGACGCTTGAGAGGTTTTTGGATACCTGGCCGGGTGGCGAACAACCCAAAATTCATTTCTCATCGCCCCGGACACAAATGCGCGAAGTGACACGCAAAAACCAAGCGACCGGACGCAAGAAGAAAATGCTGCAAGCGCCGGTTTGGACCGGCCACGCAGACTTCATTCATCCCTTCGATTTCATTTCCTTTTTCCGGAGCGTTGCCGACCTGGAGACGGACGTCATGCTGGAAGCGAAGGCAAAGGACCTGGCAATGTTGCGGCTGAGGGAGGACCTGGTCCGATATGCGCCGGATGTTGCGGTTCAGTTCGGATTCGAACCCGGCAAGATCACCGCGCCGCTCGAAGAGATCGAGGCCGATGCTTCAGTCCTCGAAGCGGGCTGATCAGCCTTTCTCGCACAAAGTCCGCAAGCTCTTGTTGAAAGGCGCCCGCGCGACTCCCTTTTCGGTGATGATGGCGGTGACATAGCGGTTCGGCGTCACATCGAAAGCAGGATTGGCCACCGAAACACCCTCCGGAGCCAGATGTACGCCGCCAAGGTGCGTTACTTCTTTCTCAGGACGCTGTTCGATCGGGATCTGATCGCCTGACTCTAATGTCAGATCTAGTGTCGAAATTGGCGCGGCGACGTAGAACGGCACATTGTTTTCTTTGGCGAGAACCGCAACGCTATACGTTCCGACCTTGTTGGCGACGTCTCCGTTCGCGGCAATCCGGTCGGCGCCCACAACCACACAGCCGATGCGCCCGCTCTTGAGGAAGTGCCCCGCCATGTTATCCGTGATGATCGTGGTCTGAATCCCATCGCGCTGGAGCTCCCAGGCGGTCAGCCGCGTACCCTGCAAAAAGGGTCTGGTCTCATCGACGAAAACGTCGATCTTTTTCCCCTCGCGGACGGCAGCGCGGATAACACCCAGGGCGGTTCCAAATCCGGCTGTTGCTAACGCCCCGGCGTTGCAGTGCGTCAGCACGGTTTTGCCGTCGGGAACGAGAGGAGCACCATTCGCACCCATTGCTTCATTGATGGCAATGTCCTCCTCGCGTACCAATTTAGCCTCTGCGACCATCCGATTCCTGATTTCAGGCAGAGGTAGTGTGCGGATCGAGTCGTAGAGATTCTTCATACGATCTATCGCCCAGAAGAGATTGACAGCTGTCGGGCGTGTGCGGGCTAGCGTGTCGCAGATGACCGGGATTTCAGTATCAAGATCCTCGGATTCGAGCACTCCCAACGCGACACCCATGGCGCCGGCCACACCGATAGCGGGCGCGCCTCGGATGACCATGTTGCGAATTGCGTCAGCCATCTCGCGATAGGTTCTGCAGGTTACGAAGACGGTTTCCCGCGGAAGCTTTGTCTGGTCGATCATGACCACGCCATCTGGGGTCCATTCAATCGTCTCAACCGTTTGTTTCAAAAGAGCGGTGGAAGTCATTAAGTCTCAACCGTGTTTCTGAACGGCAAGCGCGACTACGAAAAGCGCGTTGTAGCAGCCGTGCATCACCGTGGAAGGAATGATGGAGTTGGTTCGCGCGCGGAGCCAGCCGAAAACGACCCCCGCCAATGCGACTGCAACGGCATATTGCCACGCCCACGAATACTCGGGAGCATGCAGAGCGCCAAAAAGCGCGGCAGTCACGAGAATTCCGGCAACCACGCCGAAAGTTCGGGAGAGCAGCGGTTGAAGGAAACCACGGAAAATCATCTCCTCGAACAGCGGAGCAATGGTTACGGCCATGACGCCGAAAATCGCAAACGACCAGGGTGTCTCGGTCAGCTTGTCGAGAGGTGAATCCACTTTCGGTGTATGGAGTAGCGTAGCCAAGCCGGAAACCGCGATCGCAAGCAACGGTCCAGCCAACGCAACGATCCACAACTTAAGCTCACTCGGTCGCCACCCCAGAGATCTGAATACCGGCTTGCCGTAACGGAGCCCAAAGACCAGGCGGAAGCAGAGATAAATGAAGCCATAGAGCAGAAATTGTGTTGGGAGCAGCAGAGGGGTCGGGTCGTTTCGAAGCGCCGGCTTGATGAGGGCGAGAGCGCCGACTCCAAACAGGATGAGGACCACGGAAGCGACCAACAGTCCGGTTATCAGCCCCAGATCGCTGTAATTCCAAAACGGCTCAGCAGGAGACTTCAGGGCAAATGGTTCTAGCTTCGCGGCTTCACTCTCGATTACGGGCGCCGGTGTTATCTCATCCGGCTCGTCAGGCAGCATGTTCCGCCTTCATTATCTTGCGCAAGGCTTCCGCCGTGTGACTGCGGCCGTTCTCCAGGACTTCTTCCGGTGTACCCGCTGCCACAACCTGCCCGCCGCCCTCGCCGCCTTCCGGCCCGAGATCAATCAGGTAATCAGCGCTCTTGATGATGTCCAGATTGTGTTCGATCACGAGGACGGTGTTGCCCAGATCCACCAGCCTCTGCAAAACATCCAGGAGATGCCGCACGTCATCGAAGTGCAGGCCGGTGGTCGGTTCGTCCAACAAGTAGAACGTTTTTCCGGTTTGACGTTTGCTCAGTTCTTTCGCGAGCTTGATCCGCTGAGCTTCGCCCCCCGAAAGCGTTGTAGACGATTGACCAAGATGGATATAGCCCAAGCCTACGTCGCACAAGGTTCTGAGCTTGGCCTGTATCTGCGGAAGGTTTTCGAGCAAATCCGCCGCCTCTTCGACGCTCGATTCCAGTAGGTCGGCGATGCTTTTGCCCTTGTACTTTACCTGCAGCGTCTCCAGGTTGTATCGACGGCCACGGCAGACATCACAGGTGACGTAAACGTCCGGGAGGAAATTCATCTCGATGCGCTTCAGACCATCACCCTGGCAGGCTTCACAGCGTCCGCCCTTCACGTTGAAGCTGAAGCGGCCGGCCTTGTATCCGCGCTCGCGAGATTCAGGCAGCATCGCGTAGATTTCTCGGATTAACGTGAATAGGCCCGTATAAGTCGCGGGATTCGAACGAGGTGTCCGGCCGATCGGAGATTGGTCGATCTCGATGACCTTGTCGAGGTTCTCCAGACCCGCGATGCTGTCATGGTCCCCCGGCACGCCGCTCGATCCGTAGATTTCGCGCGCGAGTGATCGATACAGGATGTCATGTACCAGAGTCGATTTGCCGCTACCGGACACGCCCGTGACGACCGTCAGAGTTCCCAGGGGAAAATCGACGTCGATGTTTCTGAGGTTGTGCTCGCGCGCCCCCTTGATCGAAACTTTCAAACCATTACCGGGCCGGCGCACGAGGGGCATCGGAATCTCGGTCTGGCCCGAAAGATACTCGCCAGTAAGCGAACGCGGTGCGCGCATGATCTGTGCCGGGCTGCCCTGGGCTATCAATTCACCGCCCAACCGCCCCGCCTTTGGCCCCAGGTCGATCACATAATCGGCCCGCTCGATCGTTTCAGCATCGTGTTCCACCACGAGCACGGTATTTCCCAAATCGCGTAGCTCGTGCAACGTGTCGATCAGACGCCCGTTGTCACGCGGATGAAGTCCTATCGAGGGCTCATCGAGGACATACAAAACGCCGCGCAGCTTGGAACCGATCTGCGTAGCCAGGCGGATGCGTTGCGCCTCTCCGCCGGAGAGCGTGGCCGAAGAGCGATCGAGACTCAGATATTCGAGACCGACGGCACACAAGAACTGCAGCCGGTTTGCGATTTCCTCAACCACGCGCGCAACGATCTGAAGTTCACGCTCGTTGAACTCCCATCTCTTGATCAGTGGCAATGCCCGAGCAATCGACATTCCAGTGAAGTTGGCAATCGACACGCCCTTGACCTTCACGGCAAGGCTCGACGGGCGCAGACGCTGTCCCTGGCAATCGGGGCAGGTCGTGGCGGACATGTACTCCATCAGCCACTCGCGATAGCCCTCGCTTGCGCGGCTGTAGTTCTCATCCAACGTCTTGAGGATGCCGGGAAATTGCGAGTTGCCGTAGACAAGTAGTTGCCGCGTTTTTTTCGGCAGCTCTTCGAACGGAATCGAGAGGTCGATTCCGTAGTGCTCCGCCGCGTCGTTCAAAGCCGAAGCCATGTAGGACGAACTGGATCCCGGTCCGAGGCCGCCATCCAACAACGGCTTCGAAGGATCGGCGATCACTTTAGCTGGATCGAAGGCATAGGTGCTGCCGACGCCCTTGCAGGTTTCGCAGGCTCCATAAGGGCTGTTGAAGGAGAACGAACGCGGCTCGAGCTGCGGAATGCTGGTCCCGTCGTTAGGGCATGCCAGTTTCTCTGAGTACAGTTTTTCCTCACCACCAATAACCGCGACGATGACCAAGCCGTCGGCCCACTTCAAAGCGGTTTGGATGGAAGTTTCCAATCGGGCTTCGATCCCGGGCTTTACTACGAGCCGGTCGATGACTACCTCGATGCTGTGGTTTTTGCGTTTGTCGAGCTTGATCCCTTCGTCAACCGATTTCAGTTCTCCATCGATGCGGGCGCGGAATCCCGCCTTGGCGATTGCGTCGAGTTCTTTCTTGTACTCGCCTTTGCGGCCCCGTGCGATAGGCGCAAGAAGCATGAGGCGCTCGCCCTGGTGCTGCTCAAAAACCTGTTCCAGGATCTGGGACGGCGACTGGCGAGCGATTTCAGTGCCACAAACAGGGCAGTGCGGAACTCCGACCGACGAGAAGAGCAGCCGAAGGTAATCATAGATCTCGGTTACGGTGCCGACAGTAGAGCGCGGACTGCGGCTGGTCGTTTTCTGCTCGATGGAGATAGCGGGGCTCAATCCGTCGATGGAATCGACTTCGGGACGCTCCATCTGGTCCAGAAACTGGCGTGCGTAAGGGGAAAGCGTTTCGACGTAACGGCGTTGACCTTCCGCGTAGATAGTGTCAAAAGCGAGGGAGCTCTTACCCGAGCCGCTCAGTCCGGTAATCACGGTAAACGTGTTCCGCGGGATTTCGACACTGATGTTCTTCAGGTTGTGCTGACGCGCGCCATGCACCGCGATTCTGTCCAACATGCAATCGTCTTCTATTTTCCTTTAGACGTCGACGGCGGAAGCGGGTGCCTGGGCAATGGGATAACAGTAATGGGGCATGGCAAAAGCATTTAAAGATCTGAGCGAGCGCGAGATTCTGGGCTTAGCGATTTCCCTGGAAGAGGAGGATGGACGCATCTACGGCGAATTCGCCGAACGCCTGCGTTCCGATTATCCCGCAA
>JAFAUR010000677.1 GCA_019243205.1 Acidobacteriaceae bacterium
TTTTGCGCATCCGGCGCAGCTACGCGAAACGCGACGCGGTGATCTGGATAGATGCACGGATACGGCGCTCCCGGTATGTTGAGGGACGAGGGCCGGCAGTCATTCGCTGTCTGCCCCCAACACAATCCACAAACGAATGCGGCGAAAATAAGCTCTAATCTCATGAATGCTCCTTGAAAAATGAAGCCCGCGCTGGGACTTCATCGGCCTGCTCACGCCTGCGTATATCATCACAACGTGCGTCACTCATTTCTGGCACTTACTGCGCTGCTAAGTAGTCAAATCGCGGGTTCCCAATCAGTCTTCACGCTCCGTCCCGACGACCCGAAGGCAGTCTACGTAAGCGCTTCCGCCTCCGAGACGGACCAGAGTTCGATCCTTCAAGCCGCGATCGATCACCTGCAGGAAACGACGCATCACGGGGTCGTTTTCGTCGCCGAAGGACGTTACCGCATCGAGCACATGGTGCATGTTTGGGCCGGCATTCGCCTGGTCGGCTACGGTGCACATCGCCCCGTCTTCGTTCTGCCTTCACATACCAGCGATTTCCAGAGCGGCTCGGACCAGTACATCCTCTGGTACACCGACGAGCGCACACTAACTGGGCAACCCATCGCGGACGCTAGCGAATTCACGTTTTATAGCGGCCTCAGCAACATCGATTTCGAGCTGGGGGACGGTAACCCCGCCGCTGTCGCCATCCGCTTCAACGTGGCGCAACACAGCTTCATCACACACGCAGATTTCAAAGTCGGCTCCGCCAAAGCGGCACTCGAAGCGATAGGAAATCAGGCGAGCGACATTCATGTCCATGGTGGCCACTACGGCATTATCACGGGCAAGACATCACCCGCCTGGCAGTTCCTGCTGATGGAGTCCACCTTCGAGGGTCAGAGCGAGGCGGCCATCAGCACTCACGAAGCCGGCTTCACACTCATTCGCGACCGCATCTCCAACGCGCCGGTCGCAATCGAGATCCCCGAGGGACAGGTCGAACAACTTTACGCGCGCAACTTACAACTGGATCACATTTCAAAATTCGCCCTGGAACCCGGCGACGTCCAGAACTTGCGCAATGAGCTTACGCTGGCAAACATCGCTTGCTCCGACGTGCCCCACTTCGCGCCCGGCATAGACGCCAAATCACGCAACTATGTGGAGGAGCAGTACACGCAAGGGCTCTACATCGGACCCGATGGACGGGAGCAGGGAATCGAGTTCCATCACAGCGAGCGACTGCTCGCAAGCGCTCCCGCCGCTCTTCAGACCGACATCCCCACGCTGCCCCCAATGGCGGATTGGGTCAACGCGCACACGCTCGGAGTCAGAGGCGACGGTGGCTTCGACGACATCGCAGCCATCCAGCGCGCCGTTGATCAACATCGCGTGCTGTACTTCCCCGGCGGTATGTATCGTGTAACCGGCTCCATCCGCCTGCGTCCCGATTCGGTCCTGATCGGCTTCAGCCCCTTCACGACGCAGTTCACGCTGGTTGGTGCAGATCCGCAATTCCAAGGCGACGGCGCTCCCATCCCGCTCCTCATCGCGCCACGCGGCGGCAAAACACTCGTCACGGGATTTGGGATCTCCAGCGGAAATCGGAATCCGCGAGCCGCCGGGATTGAATGGCTCGCCGGTCCCCAATCCTTTCTCGACGACACAGAGTTCATCCGAAGTCATAACGAGGCCGGCCGCTTCTTCGGCCCGGCCATGCCAGCCCCGTCGAAAGGCGCACAGGTCCAAGTCGACGCGCAGTAGCCGAGCCTGTGTATTCATGACGGCGGGGCGGCATCTTCCGCGACCTCTGGTCTCACGCCGGAACCGCAAAGGCTGGCGTCGTCGTCGAGAACACGACTACACCCGGCGTGATCTATCAAGTGTCCAACGAACACCACATGCAGCGTGAAGTTCGCTTCGACCACGCCGCAAACTGGACCATCTACGACCTGCAAACGGAGGAAGAAAAACCGGAAGGCGCCGACGCCGTCGCGCTTGAAGTCGTCAA
>JAFAUR010000019.1 GCA_019243205.1 Acidobacteriaceae bacterium
GGCCCCCGTTACCAGCGCAATGCGTTTGTCTTGCATGACAATCTCCTCCGTCGAACGCTCCCCAATCAACCCGCCACGCCGGCCATGTTGCGAAGCCGCTCGTTCGCGAAGTACTGCGCCTGACCTTCTTCGATCGCTTGGAGGACCAGCGCAGCCACGAACTCCGGCTTGTCGCCCGCGGCGTAGTTGGAACCCGGTCCGCCGCCGGCCGGATTTCCCATCCGATTTTTGCCAAAGTTTGTCGCCGTAATGAACGGGTAGATCTCGCTGACCACGATGCCATCCTTCTCAAGCTCAGCGCGCGCCGTGAGACTGAACCCAAGAAGCGCGCGCTTGGATGAAGAGTAAACGCTGTATTGCGGAACGGTCATGAACGCGGTCCCAGAATTAATGTTCACGATGCTTCCTCGGCCTTGTGCACGCATGACCGGGATCACAGCCTGTATCGCAACGATCGGCCCCAGCACATTGAGGTGGAAGATTTCGTCAAACAGGGCGGGATCTATCTCCTCAATGGAGGCCGCATAGCTGCGCCCCGCATTGTTGATGAGACCGTCCACGCGGCCATAATGCTTGTGCACAGCGCCGATGGCTTCCCGCACGCGATCAAATTCCGTCATGTCGACCGTGACAGGCAAACTGCCCGGAAGCTTGCGCGCCAATTCCTCCAGCGCATCGGTGCTTCTAGCGAACAGCGCGACTTTCGCACCCCGTTCAGCGAGAGCGACCGCGGTGGACAAACCAATCCCCGACGAAGCGCCCGTAACAATGAAAACGCCATCCTTGATTTGCATTGATTGATCTCCTCCGGTTCAAAACTAAGCACGTCTCGCAGCAGATGCGCCGGCCATATCGGTTTCGTAATAGCGCAAGCCATCAAGATCGGCGATCAATCCAGGCCCAGTCGGGTTCCAGCCAAGTTGATTGCGTGTCTTGGCGCTTGAGGCTTGAAGGTCATGAGCCGCGAACCGAGCCAGCCACCCAAAATGAGACTGTGCTTCGTCCGCCGATACTGATTTCACCGGAATCTGCAATCCCCGTCCAATGGCCTCGGCAATATCATGCAACGGTACGCCTTCTTCGGCCACGGCGTGATATTTCGCGCCGGTTTCGTTTTTCTCCAGCACCAGCCTGTATAGGCGCGCGACGTCTGCGACAGCCGCTGCAGACCAGCGATTACCTCCGTCCCCGACACAAGCCGATACGCCCTTCTCGCTTGCCAGTGCGATCAAATATGTGACGAGCCCCTGCTTGACCGTGTCGTGAACTTGAGGAAGGCGTACCACCGCAGCGTTCACGCCTTTCAACGAGAAAACCGTCTGTTCCGAAACGCGGGGAAACGGAAAATCCTGCGATAAGTCCATATCCTCAGTCGCAAGCTGACCCGGCTTCGCTAGTCCTGCGAGCCCTGACGTGACGATCAAAGGTCTGTTCGAACCGGCGAGTACAGACCCCATGGCCTCGATTGCACGCCGATCGATCTCGCAATTTTCCTGAAATTTTGAGAAATCGTGAATGAAGGCCAGGTGAATGACGCCGTCCGACTGCTCCGCCCCTTTGCGAAGGCTTTCAAGGTCGGTCAGTTCGCCGCGATGCACGTTGGCACCCGCAGCCGTAAGCGCTTCCGCGCCAGCTTCGGAGCGCGTGAGCCCCAGCACCTCATGTCCCGCTTCAATAAGCTCCGGAATAACGGCAGAACCGATAAAGCCAGTCGCTCCGGTAACAAAGATACGCATATTTATGTCTCCTTGACTTGTCTTTCCCAAGTTGTTACAAACGGAGGGTGCCTCCGTATAATAGCTTGATTATCGGAGGACGCCTCCGGTTGCAAAAATAATCTGAAAATCACGAAAACGCCCGAAAGTACAGGACGCAAGTCACGCGTGGACGCGCAGCGCAATCGAGAGCGTATTCTCGACGTCGCGAAGCAGGTGTTCACGCACGCGGGCGCAATGCCAGCCTGGAAGACATCGCCAAAAAAGCCGGTGTCGGACCCGGAACCTTGTACCGTCACTTCCCGACGAGGGAGGATCTGCTGGTCGCGGTTTATCGGTCCGAAATGGAGAAGTTGGCTGCGGCGGAGCGGAGTCTTGCGGTGGCCAAATCTCCGCTTGAAGCGTTGCGGGCGTGGTTGCTGCTGTGGGTTGACGCTCTGGAGAGGAAGCAGATCATCGCCCCGCTGCTCAATACTCTCGGCGACCCGAAGAAGGTGTTCGAGAGCTCTTACGCTCAGATCTATGAGGCGATCG
>JAFAUR010000056.1 GCA_019243205.1 Acidobacteriaceae bacterium
AACCAGGAAGACCTCATCGCGCCGGCCAACGATTGCTTCCGCGATCCACTCCTCGGCGCTGCCGGATAAGTACATCTCCGCGGTATCGATATGCGCCATTCCAAGGTCGAGACCTCGCCGTAAAGCCGCAACGGCAGATGCCCGATCGTCAGTTTTGCCGTACCAGGTTCCTTGACCTATAACTGATATTTCCCGGTTGGTCGATCCAAACCAGCGTCGTTCCATATCTCAGCTCCTGGGCACTGTCTCTGAATTGTCAGGGCAATTGGGACGTTGCACCTATGTTTCAGGTTCGTCTGTCTCCGAAAGCAGGATTCGCTCCGGACCCGCACCGCCACCGATTACGGGGCGGATAACCGTCACGCGAATGTTAGCCCGATACGTTTGCTCCAGACCATCAACCACGTGAGAGAAATCTTCCTGGATTTCCGCTAGGATATTGCATTTCCTCTCAGCATTGTGAAGTTCGGTTGGCGGAATCTTCATGCTGTTCTCCCTACACGACGAGTCTCTGTTGCATCAATGTCTTGCCTAATTCCGGAATACCGGAGCACAACACCTAAGGTCACTATAAAGGCACATACTATGAGTAGCTGCCGCCATGGGACATGCAGGGCGCCCCGCAATATAACCTCGCGCAAGGTGCTGACAATGCCGACTTCAACCATTGTTCCTACCGAAACGCGGTGCTCCTCCAGATAGATCAGCAGCAAACGGAAGAGCTCCAAAAGCACCAAAATAAACAGAATGTCTCCCAGAACGAGAGAAAAATCAACGCCAACGAGCATAAGCTCGCATAACTGGAACAGCTTCATTCCCATTGCGGCGAAAAGGATGACGCACAGACCAATCACAATGATGTCCTGTATCAATTCAAGGTACTTGCGCGGTATTGGATGTGTGAGCTGTACATTCACTGGCATTGCTACACCTCGGCCAGTGCTCGTTCGAGGCGTCGGGTTATCTCTGATTTGGGTTGGACTCCTGTAATACGATCAATCTCCCGGCCCGCTTTGATGAGGAGGAGAGCCGGAATGCCACGGACGTGAAAGCGCTCTGCGGTGATGGGATTTTCGTCCACGTTCAGTTTGCCCACTCGGATGCGGCCCGCCAGTTCGGCAGCTAAGTCATCGATAACCGGTGCGATTATACGGCAAGGCGCACACCAGGGCGCCCACATGTCGAGCAGGACTGGAACCGGCGAATGCTCGACCTCCACCGAGAAGTTTGCGTCCGTCACTAAAATCGGGCTATTACGGACCGGCAATGGCGTTTTGCAACGCCCGCATATCGGTTCAAGCCCTTGGTCCAGTTTTTCGCGAGGCACTCGATTGAATGCCCCACAAGTGGAACAACGAATCGTCAAAGTTTCAATCATTTCCTTCGTAACGCCTCGACACGTCCAGCCTGCCTAGAACCTGATCCTCAGACTCTCGTTCTCCCTTTGAAGAGCGCATACCTTATCGACGAGATCCAAAACGACGGAAATGCCAGCGAGGTTTATGCCTAAAGTTTGCCGTAGCCGAGCGATTGTTCGGAGCCGCGGCACGGCTGATGGATCAAACAAGCGCACGCCTTGCTGCCGTATCGGTGTTACAAGCCCGAACTCCACAAGTCGCTCTACCATTTCGGGATGCATGCCTGCATGCAAAGCTAGATCGTCCAGCGTTAATTCCCGGCCATTGGTCCCGTAGAGAACGATTTGATATTGCTGTACCGTCATGCGTTATCTTCTCGGCAAGAGATCTCGCGGGTCGAAGTGGGACTCGGCAGCAAGTTTCCCGAACAGTTCTTTTTCTCTTGCCGTCAACCTAGGCGGGATGACGATTTTTACCTTAACGTACTCGTCTCCGCTGCCGCCCTGTCGCTTGTTAAGCCCTTTCCCGCGCAATCTCAGTCTTTTTCCTCCTTGGGTGCCAGCGGGAATCTTCATCTCCGCAGTTCCATCCAGTGTGGGAACGTTGATTCCCGCCCCAAGCGCTGCTTCCCAGGGTGAGACGGGAAGCTCGATTTGAATATCATCCTCGCTGATGATTTCGAATAAGGGATGCGGTTCAATCCGGACATGCAGGAAGAGATCACCTGTGGGTGCACCATCTGTGCCCGGATCACCTTGTCCCGCCAGGCGAATTACTGAACCGGTACGTACACCCGCCGGTATTGTTACATCGAAGGATTTGTCGCGGCGAACGGTGCCACTGCCACGACAGGTGGGACAAGTCTTTCCATCTTTTGAGCCGCTCCCATTGCAGGTTGGGCAGGGTTCGTTACGTCGTAGCGTTACGCTACGTGTTATTCCACGGTGGGCTTCCTCGAGAGTGAGCGTGATTTCTGCATCGACATCCTCGCCGCGAGTGCGAAATCCCGCTCCCGCACGCGCTCCACGGCGGGTGCTGCCGAAAAGACTCCCGAAGAAGTCACTAAAGTCGGTCGAACCTTGACCTGTGCCGAACCCGTCGCCGAATCCATCAGAACCTACGTTGGCACCCTGCCATCCGGGCGGCGGAGTGAAATCCGAACCCGCCTTCCAGTTTGGTCCAAGCTGATCGTATCGTTTGCGCTTGTCCGGATCGGACAGAACCTCGTACGCCTCATTTATGTCTTTGAATTTCTCCTCGGCTGACTTATCACCCGGATTTACGTCCGGATGATACTTACGCGCGAGCGACCGATATGCCTTCCGTATGTCGTCCTCCGTTGCTGCCTTCGAAGTACCGAGAAGATCGTAGTAATCTTTGAACTTCACAGCCATGGCAACTCACCAGAAGCCAAACGGGGAGGCTCAGCAGAGGCGTATTTCAAGAGGCAACACGCACGCGAGCGGGCCTCAACAGCTCACCGCCCCAGCGATACCCCCTTTGAAGTTCTTCGATAATTGTGCCTGGCTCGTACTCGTCGCTGTGGACTGAATCGATCGCTTCGTGCAGACGCGGGTCAAACTTCTGGCCCAGGCTTTGAATAGGTGTAACACCTTCCCGCTCAAGAACATGTTGCAGCCTTCGGAAGATTGCTTTGACTCCTTCAGCTATGGCTGACGATTCATCGTTTACATGCTGAAGCGCACGGTCAAAACTGTCGACAAGCTCAAGCAACGAGAGTACGAGATCCCGCTTTGCCCTTTGGGCGGCACTTGTGGCGTCACTCTCTACACGCTTGCGATAATTGTCGAAGTCCGCCAAGGCACGTAGGTACATCTCGTGCTCCTGACGCAACTGCTCTTTGAGCCGTGCGACCGTCGAGTCTTCAACCCCCGTCGCCATTCCGCCATTCGATTCTGTGAATTCCATATTGGTTGTGCGTACCTCTAGCGCAAAACCGGCTTACCTTGTTTCCTTGAATTCTGCATCGATCACGTCGTCCGGAGCGCTCGGACGCCCACCGTTGGTCCCGCCGGCACCAGCCGCCGCGCCTCCGGCGGTCGTCTGCGCGTAAGCTGCGGAAGCGAGCGCATGAGCAATTTGCTGCAGATCGCTGGTGAGTTGCCGAAGCTTCGCAAGGTCCACAGAATCATCTTTCAGTTGCGTTCGGATTTCGTTTATGGTTTGCTCCGCGCGAGCTCTTTCGTTTGCCGGAACACGATCCCCAAGCTCCTGGATTTGCCTTTCTACCTGATACGCGGCGGTGTCCGCGTTGTTTCGCACTTCAACTTCTTCGCGTCGCCGCTTATCTTCATCAGCGTGCGCCTGCGCGTCTTTGATCATGCGATCGATTTCTTCTTTAGAGAGCTGAGTCGATCCGCTAATCGTAATCTTCTGTTCTTTACCCGTGTCTTTGTCCTTTGCCGTGACGGTCAGAATCCCATTTGCGTCAATATCAAAAGTGACTTCAACTTGAGGCACTCCTCTGGGGGCAGGACGTATACCCTCGAGGCGAAAATTTCCCAAGCTGCGGTTGTCGCGCGCCAGTTGGCGTTCACCCTGCAGCACGTGGATATCGACTGCCGTTTGATTATCTTGAGCGGTGGAGAAGACCTCCGACTTGCGAGCGGGTATGGTCGTGTTGCGCTCGATCAGCTTCGTCATCACGCCCCCAAGTGTCTCCAGCCCGAGGGATAACGGAGTGACGTCGAGCAGAACGACGCCTTTCACCTCGCCCGCCAGAACCCCAGCCTGAATTGCCGCACCGACCGCGACGACTTCATCCGGGTTAACAGACTGATTCGGTTCTTTCCCGCCAGTGAGACGGCGTACAAGGGCCTGCACGGCCGGCGTACGCGTTGCACCGCCGACCAGGATCACTTCATCCAGATCGCTTTCGGTGATTTTCGCGTCCGCGAGGGCTTGCTTGACAGGGCGGATGCATCGCTCTACGAGATCTGCGGTCAATTGATCGAACTTAGCTCGCGTCAGTCTCATTTCAAGGTGCTTCGGCCCGGATGCGTCAGCGGTAATGAAAGGCAGGCTGATGGGCGTCTCAAGTGCACTCGAGAGCTCAATCTTTGCTTTCTCTGCGGCCTCGGTGAGTCGCTGCAATGCCTGACGATCTTTCCTCAGATCGATTCCCTGCTCACGCAGAAATTCTTCGGCCATCCAGTCCACGATGCGCTTGTCGAAATCGTCTCCGCCCAAATGTGTATCGCCCGACGTGGCGCGGACTTCAAAGACTCCATCACCGACGTCAAGTATCGAAACATCAAAGGTTCCTCCGCCGAGATCGAAGACCAGGATTGTCTCGTTCGCCTTTTTGTCCAGGCCGTATGCAAGTGATGCAGCAGTAGGCTCATTGATGATCCGGAGCACGTTCAGGCCGGCTATCTTTCCTGCGTCCTTTGTCGCTTGCCGCTGTGCATCGTTGAAGTATGCCGGCACAGTAATAACCGCATCGGTTACCTTCTCCCCCAGGTACTTCGCCGCATCACCGGCCAGCTTGCGGAGGACTTCGGCCGATATTTCTTCCGGTGAATACTGCTTGCCCATGATCAGGAACCGCACAGCATCGTTTTCGCCGGGCACGACTTTGTAGGGGACGTTCTGGATTTCTGACTGGACCTCGGAAAAGCGGCGGCCTATGAACCTTTTCGCCGAGTAGATCGTGTTTTCGGCGTTCATTACGGCTTGACGCTTTGCAATCTGACCGACCAGCCGCTCACCTGTTTTGGTGAAGGCAACGACTGACGGCGTCAACCGGCTCCCCTCGCTATTGATGACGACGGTCGGTTTCCCGCCTTCTATGACGGCCACCACGGAATTGGTGGTGCCCAAGTCAATTCCAACTGCCTTTGCCATGACATTTACCTCTTGTTTATCGGAAGGAACGCTTGAAGCTGCCCGGCGAGAGCAGCAACGAGAAACTACTCGGTTTGGGTTCCGGCTGGAAACCGGAGCCCAAACCGAGTGAAAGAGCTGACTGACTTTCGCTATGGAGCGATGTAAATGTAGTTTTCGACTTTCGTGACTCCGGGAGCCGACCAAGCCGCCCGCTCAGCCTCCTGCTTTTCTGCCCAAGAGCGCACGCTCCCGTGAAGCCGGATTGTGCTGCCGTCGACTTCCACAGTGATCCGGCGCGCATCCAATTCAGCGCTGCGTCGCAACGCTTCCTCAATCTTGTTCTTGACGTCGGTTGGCGTGACATTCGGCTTCACTTGTATGTTGTTAGTGACACCTAGGACTCCTTTCAGCTTCTTCACCGCTGATTCGGCTTGAGTCTTCTGATATTGCCAATCCACCGTGCCTTCGAGCGTTACCCAGCCATTCTTCACCGTCGCCTTGATCTTCCCAGTAGGTATGTCGACATGACTCTCGAGCTCATGAACGGCATCTCTTGCGATTTCCGGATCGGTGCGGGAGTATGTGAGCTTGATTTGAAGGTCATTGGCGATGGCTCTGACGCCATACACTCGTTTGGCAGCTTTTTCGGCCTCGTCTTTTTCCCAGTAGCTGGAGACGAAGCCGGTTAAGGTCACGACTCCATCCTTTACTGCGACCCCAATGTCGGTTGACGTTACTTTGGGGTCGTACTTCAATTCAAACTGCACGTCGTCGCGAATCGCGCTGTCACTTCTCGTCGGTGTTGCAGTTGCAGTTGCCACAGTATGTTTGCTCCTTCCAAAAGAATTCCTAAACGCGGTGAGTGTTTCGTCGCACCGGCCCGCGACCGGCGCTTGCGAAGAGTGCAAGTCCCGTGCCAGCACGGCATCTCTTCCAGACATCAACTAGTCCTGTGTTATGAAGGGTTGGCGGTGTCCGCCTGCTGTTCGCATCAAGTGCGCCCGTCTAACGTTGGAAAGGGTTGTCGATGCGTAGACTAAAAGAATCGTACTGCCGGTATCACGTCTGCGGCTCGGTTCCGTGTGAAATATGGTCTCCCGATCAGGCGCACGGTCAATATTTCGCACGATGGTCAATGTTGTTGGTGATGCCGATCACACCTCTCAAGCCCTTTACGGCCGCCTCGGCGAGCAACTTCTGATACGGCCAGTCAACAGTTCCTTCGAGCGTCACCCATCCGTTCTCAACTTTAATCTTGATCGTCTCGTAAGGTATTGCGACGTGACTTGCAAGGGCATGAGCCACGTCGCGAGCGATTTCCTGATCCGCTCGCGGCATCGTGAGTTTAACTTTAAGATCGTTCGTCACCACTCTCACGCCGGAAACCCGCTCTGCAGCTTTTTCGGCTTCATCTCTCTCCCAGTAGCTGGAGACGGATCCGCACAGCCTCACCAGCCCCTCTTTCTCTTCCACGGTAATGTCAGATGAGGTGATTCTTGGATCCGATCGAAGCTCGGACAGCACGTGCTCGCGAATGGAATCATGCTTTCTTGTTGGCCTTAACGGCTCCGCGTCCATGGCAATTACCTCTTTCAACGCTCCTGGGCGCAATTGAGAGGCCAGACGAGCGGCTCTGACGAGAGAAGGGGCTCACTTCCAGAGTCGTGTTGTCGTGTTTCGAAGTCACTGGTCGAAGTCACTGGTCTATGTATAGACTTCCCGCTTGATATCGCGATGTGGCGGCGGGCGACTGAAGAGGCACTTAGTGATGATCGGCGGCCACATTGTTGGCCGAGTTCACCCGCGAGAATTGGGGGGCGCACATGCGGGACTGGAGGTGGTCGGGCGCGAAATCGGCCAGCAAGTGCAGACGGACGATTGACCATTATACGGAGTCTCGGGGAACACCAAGGTCGGGAGGACGCCGTATGGATCACGTTTGGGTCCGGCACGAAGGATCATCTCGCACATTGGATTCGAAGCGTCACGGCTATCCGCCGCGAGTTTGGCCACTCAGGAGCCGTATTGGAACTCTTTGCACACAGTGAAACGAGGACGCCGCTCGAATTGAGCCGGCCCGAAGATTATGCACTTCGGCCGCTGCCTTCTAATGTGAACGGATCAGGCCGTGTTCACAACGTCTAGCACGCCACGCTCGCTGTTCGAGCTGTTCGCGTCGAGGGAACATGCACACCCAACCGACGAATCTTGTAAAAAAGCGTGGTTCGCGGAATACCAAGTAAAGTTGCGGCGCGCGTGAGTTCCCCGTTCACCTGCCGGAGTACGCGACTGATATGAGCACGCTCAACGTCTACCAGCGTGATCGGATCGTCCGGAATGGATTGTTCGAGACGCATCATTTCGGCGACGGGCGGCGCGAGCACCGAACCCCTTGAGAGAATCACCGCGCGCTCCACGAAATTCTGCAACTCTCGAATATTGCCGGGCCAGGAATATCGGGCCAGCGCTTCCATGGTCTCCAAGGGAATGGAGTCGATTCGCTTGCCAAAACGGCGCGCATAATACGTCGCGAAGTGTTCCACTAGGTGAGGAATGTCTTCAAGGCGGTCCCGCAATGGCGGAACCGTGATAGGAAACACGTTCAACCGGTAAAAGAGATCCTCTCTGAACTTTCCTTCTGCTACCATGCGCGCAAGATCACGATGAGTCGCGGCGATTAGCCGGACGTCCGTCCGCACCGCACGTGAGCTGCCCAGGCGTTCAAATTCCTGTTCCTGCAGTACACGGAGTAGTTTCGGCTGCAGTTCGAGCGGGATATCGCCAACTTCATCCAGCAGCAGTGTTCCTTTGTTAGCCAGTTCGAAACGACCGATGCGCTGAACGAGCGCGCCGGTGAAGGCGCCCCGCTCGCAGCCGAACAATTCGCTTTCGAGGAGACCGAGTGGAATAGCGGCGCAGTTGAGCTTAATTAACGCGCGATCCGTACGCGGACTGCAATTGTGAATCACTCTAGCTACAAGTTCTTTGCCCGTACCGGTTTCACCTACGATAAGCGCGGTGCAATCGGTGGGTGCAACCATCTCCGCGAGCTCGAGACTGTCGCGCAGCTTGACACTCTCACCGACTATCTCCACATCGTGCGAGAACGTTGACCGTTGGGTCACCAGGTGCGCATCTCGAGGTCCATTGCGCAGCTCAACAAACGACTGACGTTCCCCTGGCTTCCAACTCATCGACTTTGATCTATTCCTTTCTTCGGCAACCCGAAGATCTTCAAATGTGAGGCGCATGCTACAGCGATACGTTTTGCAATGCGTGGATACCACCACCTTAGAAGCATTCTGGCGAATAGGCCATCCTACTTTTGTACGTATGGTATTTGTCCGCTGCTACTTCTTCTAGCCTCATCTTTATTGCCGTCCGATCAAAGCCCGTCGTTGCGGCGCTTGTGCTTGGAACAATGGTCCTATGTGAGTAGATCTTGGAACATACTTTGTGTCCGTGCTCGGACTGTTCGAGCTGTCCATCCTCCTAGGTTCGAGAATTCTTGGCCCTATCTCGAAGGAATTCGGCCTCCCGTTCTTGGCAAACCTGCCCGCGCTGGAGTTTGATTGGTGATCTCATTCTCCAACTATGCCTGCATCCAGGAGATCCGAAACCGGCGTGGTCAGAAATCAACGCCACGGGCCTTTATGACCCGTGCTGTCAAGGGAATGTCGAGGTAACCCGTGATTGGGTTCTGGACTCAGCCAGGCTAGTTGTCGTTCAGATCAACGCCCCTGAGGCCTCGGAGTCTCGCCTGCAGTATGGAGGCAATTAACGCCTTCGAAATAGAATGTGAGTCATACGCGCAATAAGAAGAAGGCTAGTCCAAGTATCAACAAACGCTAACAATCAGTGAAGAATAATGCCAAATCGCTCTGAAGCGCATGGCTCGCTTTGCTGTGTCATGGTTCGAGTGCGACATACGAACTCAAAACGGCAATGGACAAGAAAGACTAACTGATGGGTAATCGTAAGCCCCCATCGTTTAGTTCGGATGCGGGATAACCGCAGGCCTCGTGCTGCGTAGGCAAAGTGGGCAGAAAGCACGATGCCCGGATCGGAGTCGACTTGCGAACTCCCGCCCAGATGTGGATGGGAAGAGTGTTCGATTTTCAAGCTACTGGAACAGCTCGGACGTATCGCGGAGCTTCGATTGTCGCCTACTTCCCGGTACCTTCCACAACCAGATCGTTGGTGACTGAGAAGACGCCTGGGACTGAGTTCGCACGAATGTTGATTAGGTTTCTATCCATTTCGGACGCCACAACGCCTTCCAACGTCACGTGACCATTTTCCACAATGATGTGGATCGGCGGCAGAGCCTGGTTTCCATAACGATCCCCAATCTGCGGGTCCCCGTAAATCGCCCGAAATTCAGCCTTGCGGATCTGCCAGTCCATCGGTGAAACCGGCAGCACCTTTATATTGTTGATAACCTGTGTAACGCCCTCTAAATGTTTAACTACGTTTTCGGCGTCGGACTTCAGCACCGGATTCGTGACAGCACCCAGTAAGGTTACTGTGCCGCCATCCACACGAAAGGCGAGATCGTCGAAGATCGTGTAGTAAGGAAGCATCAGCAACTGATGGCGAACCTCCTGCGCAATGCGGGCTTCTCCCCTCGGCCCGGCAACGAATGCATCATTGTGATTCTTGTCACGTTGGCTTGCCGGGCAAACTGGCAACGCAAGACCGGCCGTCAAAGCAATCGAGCAGAGAATTCGTCGCATAGAATTTCCTTTACTCACCACCACTCCGTATAACATCATTGATTACCTCTTTCAGTTGCTCGGATCTCGTACCCGGCCACATGGTCAACGCACCTGACGGACCGCCTCGGCGACTCGTCTTGGGAGCCGTTCAGTCTTTCTTGTGAAGAAATTAACTCTGTTGATCGTTGGTAAACCTAACTAGGGGCGTCGAATACTGGAAACAACGCGTCGACATATAGAACGGTCATCAGGATCGCTCCCCGCGGGAGTTTACCAACTGGGACCCGCGATTCAAGAGAGCGTAAGGATAACCTGGTCAACATAGCACCACGCCCAATCCTCGCCCGGTTCGATTGATTGCACAAGCGGATGATGGATTGAGTGAAAGTGCTGCCGGGCATGCTTATTTTTCGATGAATCGCAGCAGCCCACATGTCCGCAGGTCAGACACATTCGCAGATGGATCCAGTCATCGCCCATTTTCAGACACTCTTCGCAGCCATGCGTGCGAGGCATGACATCCTGAACCTGATCAAGATGTGTACACGTCGTCATATAAAGTTGAACCTCATTCCATCGTTTGCAAATCAACCCTGGGTCAGGTATCGGTGCACGAACGTCACGGCCATTGCACCTTCACCAACCGCCGATGCGCATCGCTTCACGGATCCGTGCCGGACATCTCCGGCCGCGAACACTCCGGGCACACTTGTCTCCAGATAGAAAGGCTCGCGTTCCAGTGGCCAGTTTTCGGGGTGCACCCCGTTGTGCAGCAGATCGGGTCCGGTAACAAGATATCCCGCTTCATCCCTTTTCACGCCGACCTCGGACGCCCACTCGGTATTCGGCACACCGCCAATACAAATGAACACCCATCGGGTCTTCACCGCACGCTCTTCACCGGTCTTATTGTTACGAAGCGTGATCGCCTCCAGTACGTCGTTCCCCTGCAAATCTGTGACCTCTGTCTGGGTGAGCACCTCGATATTTTGGGCGGCGTTGATCCGGTCTACAAGGTACTTCGACAACGTATATTTGAGAGATTCGCCCCTGATTACAATGCTGACTGTTCTCGCATAACGGCAAAAGTGCATGGCTGCCTGGCCGGCCGAATTTCCTCCTCCCACAACGATGACGTGCTCGTTTCCGCAAAGGGAAGCTTCGCTCGAGCCTGCGCCGTAGTAGATGCCCTTTCCAAGAAACTTCTCTTCATTAGGTAGGCCCAAACGCCTGTAACCTACGCCCGTGGCGCAGATGGCGGCGCGAGCGATAATTTTTGTGCCGTCGGCGAGGTGCCCGACTCGTTTACCCGCGACAAATTCACCGCGTATACCCTCTCTCCCCAACAAAATCTCCGCTCCGAAGCGGGTGGCTTGTTCACGCGCCATTTCAGCCAACTCAGCGCCGCAGATACCCTTCGGAAATCCGAGATAGTTCTCAATACGCGAACTGCTTCCCGCCTGGCCTCCGACCGCGAACCGTTCCACTACTACCGTCCTCAGCCCCTCTGAAGCACCATAAACCGCGGAGCTCAGTCCGGCGGGCCCGGCGCCATAGATCGCCAAGTCGTATTCGGATCGGGAAGGGTCGTGAAACCAGCCGAGCTTCTCCGTGATTTGCCGGAGAGTGGGGTTTTCCATGCGCGTGCCGTCGGGAAAAATGCACACCGGCAATCGTCGGTCCTTGAGATTATCCACTCCGGCGTATTGTCGCGCCTGCTCGTCGCTATGCAGCTCCAAATAGTCAAACGGAACATCGCTGCGGTGCAAAAAGTCCCGTATGGTGTATGCGGACAAGCACGCTGCAGGGCTCAACAAGTGCAGGGCTGGAGGCTCATTGTTCACGTCGGCCATATAAACCTTTCAAAGAACTAAAGAACACTCCTGTTGTACTCCTATGGCAGCTTCGAGACTGTGCAAGTCACTTCAGCACTCGATAGACCAAAACCTGATCGCGCAATCAGGGATGATGCCACATCGAGAGTCTATACGTAGACGGCCTTTTCCACTGTTCGACAGCAGATCCCAGCAGAGCCCTGTAAAAGCGAGCCCGGTCCCATTCTGCACATGGCGCGCTAGCTGCATTAGACCGAGCCGAGGCAGTGACGAATGAAAAGACACCTTGGGAAAGTTTTGCTGTTGATGGCATGCGCATTGGCCCTGTTTGCGACGGTCAAAACGGATTACAGCCACTCGGCAGATTTCGCACGGTACAAGACCTACTCGTGGATCAAGGTATCGGTGGAAGATCCTCTTTGGGAGGATCGAGTGACTCGTGCTGTTGATTCTCAGTTATCCGCAAAGGGATGGACAAAGGTGGCAGACGGCGGAGACGCCGGTGTTGCGGCATACGGAGCTACGCGCACGCAAAAAACTCTTCAGACCTGGTACAACGGTTTCGGGGGAGGATGGTATTGGCGTGGGTTCGGTGATGGACTTGCCACTACGACCGTGCAGGAAACGCCTGTGGGAACTCTAATGGTCGACATATTCGATAGTTCCACTAAGAAGCTGATCTGGCGCGGCAGGGCCACCGATACGCTGTCTGGAAAGCCGGACAAGGACGAGAAAAAACTGGACAAGGCTGTGGCCGAGATGTTCAAGAATTTCCCGCCACCATCAAAAGGCTAGAGCCAACACAGGCTCGGCATCGGTTCGATTTCGCATCGGTGCCCAACTGGCGGCTAGGGAATTTGTTCCGTGACGAGCCTAGCCCATTACAGGGGTCTGAGAGTTGAGCGTGGCACGTCGTTCGAGATGGAGCAGCGCGGGGGACGCGATCGTGATATTCCAGTCTTCTCTGCGGTATCTTTTCTGTCTTGGATGATGCGGCCCGGTGTCGTCGTGGTTCGGCACGAACTCCAGTCGGGTTCCTATTTCTCATGAGGGCGCACCGCGCGGCATGATATTGCCGATGCAGCCAGTCGCCAGCACCCTCGTGCGAGATGTTGATAGACCTCGCGATATCGTGGCAGCGGAGCGGGGCCGTTTGGAAAACGCCTTCGAGGTTTACCTCTCGAGCGTCGCTAATCCCACTACGGATGCTATACGTGTAAGGGCGTTTCCTATTGATGGCAAACGATCGTTCTTCCGCAGCCTAACCCGAAAGCTGGCACGCTACTTGCTGAAACGAAAAGGTCTGCCTCGAAGACTACCTTTTCGAGTGATTAGGGGAGAGCGGCCGCCATACAGAGTCGTGTGTCGAACATCCAGTGAAGCGATCTTGGGTCTATCAGAAAAGGAGGAAATTCGTGCTGAGGGAGGAAGTATTGTTCATACCCGAATCGGTCTGCCCGCTAAAGACTTACATACTGTCCAGGCGAATTGCGGGAGTTCGTCTCATACGTGCGGTTGGCGATTGTCGCGGGAGGCTCGGCGAAATCGTACAGCTGCAACCAGGCGCCCGCCTGGATTGCTGTGGTGATGGTTACAGCGAGCGAACGGTCAAGGTTCACTGTGCCGGCGAGTTTTATTTTGTCTTTCTGCAGGACGTTACTGAGTCGAGTGCTGTTTAGGTGCCGGCGCACGCTGCTCCGGTCGGGGAAAATGAGAACAAACAGAAGATTGTGTCTCGATTGCGGCCACACAAGTGCCATTTCTTTTGCATGCGACCTTGATCTGATACGACCAGCTTTCTCGGGCGACTCCAACCAACCGCGTGTTCTTCCCGAGTCGGATCGTCGCTTATGGTCCGGGCCAGCAGTTCGCCACCTGAAGCCGGAACCGGCAGGGAGTGCAACGATCATATAGAGGGATAAGGCCCAAAACCCGCGTGGCTCTCAACAAGGATCCTAAGCTCATCGACGTCGATCCCGACGTGATTTTCTGCCTGGATTTGAATTTACGCCTCACCTCTTGCAATTCAGCTTGGGACCATTTTGCCGTGACAAACGGGGCTCCGGAACTATGCCGACCCGCGCTCATCGGTCACTCGCTTTTGGACCATATCGCGGAACCTGACCGGGCTTACTACAAAAAAGTGTTCGAAGACCTTTCGGCCCACTCGCGACCCTGGGGGCGACTGTACGAGTGCTCATCCCCGAGTCACTACCGGCAGTTCCAGATGCGGGTACTGCCACTGATGGAGCAGGGCGGTCTCATGGTCATTAACTCAATACAAATCGAGCGGCCGCACGACGGCATATCTTGTGCGGCAATCGAGGAGCGTTTTCGAAACCCGAATGGAATGATCGTAATGTGTCCCGGGTGTCGACGAACTCGACGGGCTTTTTCGGATCAGCCTGCATGGGATTGGGTTCCGGGCTTTCTCGAGAGAGTGCCTAGAGACGTGAGCCACTGGTTCTGCCCGCTTTGTTCAAAACAGTATTACCCCTAACGGGATTGAAAACGGTCCGAGCTGCAGACGTCAGCTATTGGAAGATCCGCGAGCGCTCTGTAAAGAGTAGCAAACTTCCGCTCGGCACTCCATGATTTAGGAAGACGTGTGATTTGTGAGCCTCAAGGCCAGCGCATCACGCCCGACAAACCACGTCCGCATCGAAATCGCAATGAATCCGGTTGATCATCGACTGATTCCACAGCGAATATCCTCGCTAACTCCTGTTGGTCACTGTTCAGGACCATCACGAGGAGCGTGATGTCCGAGTTTGTCAGCGCGTAGGCCAACCTGTTTAGTTGACCTACGGGTGTTTTCATTCGCTGTGAGTCGAAGCCCTCATAAAGAACCTCTATTTTGCATCCATGATGACTCTTTAGGAACGGCGAACGGTTTGCCGGGGCAAAGTCACCATCGATGTCTAGCTTTTGACCGGTCAAAATCATCTGACCCTTACTTCTTGTTCTTCGAGTCTGTGGCAGGGCCTTGTTGCCCGTCACGTGGGTGTCACACAAGCTGTCTACGCCGCCGCTGGATGAAGCACCACCTTGTGCCAACCGCCAACGCGTTCGTCAAAGTTCTTATAGGCGGTCGGGGCTTCCTTCAACGGCAGATCGTGAGAGATGATTGAAGACGGCTTGGCCCTATCATGATGAATGAGATCGGCAAGTTTGCGGTTGTAGGCCTTGACATTACATTGCCCCGTGCCGATCTTCTGGCCTTTAAACCAGAACTTCCCGAAATCGAAAGCGATTTCACCGTTCTTCGCCAGACTATCGGCAGCTCCCGGATCCTTAGGAATGAAAACACCCACTACACCAATGTTGCCCGTGAACTTAACCGCGTTCACAAGTGAATTCATTACGAGATTGGGAACCTCTTTTCCTTTCGGAGTATGGCATTGATAGCCGATACATTCGCAGCCGCAATCGGTACCCTTGCCGTGCGTTGCTTCGAGAATCTGTTCCACTTCACGGCCTTCGTCCTCGACTATAGTGGTTGCGCCAAGGCGCTCCGCGACGTTTAATCGATCTCGATTATGATCCACGACGAAAATCTGGCTTGCGCCCTGCACTCTGGCTGAGATAGTTGCCATCAAACCAACCGGTCCGGAACCATAAATGACAACGGAATCTCCTGGAGAGAGATATGCCAGACGAGTGGCGTGCCAACCTGTCGGGAAGATGTCGGACAGCATCACATAGTCACGCTCTTTTTCCTCCGCGTCCTCCGGGAGAACGAGGCAATTGTAATCACCGTAAGGAACGCGAAGTAGTTCTGCCTGTCCGCCCCGGTACGGTCCCATATCTGCAAACCCATAAGCCGCACCTGCCATGTTAGGCATGACGGAGCGATCTGCCGTCGTTAAGCAGAAGGCCGATAAACCGCGTTCACAATTTTCGCAAAAGCCGCACCCGATGTTGAACGGAATTGCGACACGGTCGCCAATCTTGATACGGTCTACTGCGTTGCCGATTTCAATGACTTCGCCGAGGTTCTCGTGGCCGAGCACAGCCTTCGACGGCATGTCCGTGCGCCCTTCGTACATGTGTAGGTCGGAGCCGCATATGTTCGTACTTGTGATACGAACGAGTACGTCGGTTGGCCTTTCGATCTTTGCATCCGGTACATTGTCAACGGACACGTTCCGCGGTCCGTTATAGACGAGTGCTTGCATTTGCTTTCTCCTTCGTTGCTCCGCAATGACGCGAATTCGATATGATTGGGGCCCTGCGTTGGAACTGCTCTTTGCCGGCCCGACCGCAATAAACTATTTCTATTCTTCCGACTGAAAAGGTGCAGTCGTTAACCGACCCGATTTCAGCCAGGGTTCAGAACAGGAAGGCCTCTCGGACCACTTATGTTCTGAATATTTCGCGACGCGAACCTTGATTTCTGTTCCTTGTCCGATGTTCGACCGGATCTCGCATTCGCCGTCCAGCGCCAGTGCCCGCTCCTGCATGCTCATAACGCCCAAACCACGGCCATGCTTGACCGCGGGCTCGAACCCGGGTCCGTTATCGCGAATGACCAGATGCACTTCGCCGGCCTCCTCCGACAAGGCAATAGTGATATCGGCTGTTCGCGCATACTTAGCTGCATTGGAAAGAGCCTCCTGAGCGATACGGTAGAGCGTCGTGGCAGCCGTTACCGAGATACCTTCACACGGTTTGTCCGATTGGATAGTTGCCTTCATTTGATACCCACGATTGAAGTCTTGTACGAGACTCCGAACCGCATGAGCGAGACCCAAATGTTCGACGATCATCGGATGGAGTTGATGGCTCAGCTCGCGCAAACGCCCGCCCAGCGCATCGACGTCACGAGTAACTGAGGCAAGTTGAGCGCTTGTCGGGTCGGACGGGTCGGATTCGTTACACAGAGATCGACAGAGGCTTTGCAGGTTCATGGCAATTAGAGCTGCGCGTTGACCAATGTCATCGTGCAAGTCCCGGGCGATGGACCGCCGCGCCTCTTCGTCCGCAAATATGGCTACGGCCGCGTTGCCAGATAAGAACTCGATTGCCTGAACTGCTGGATACTCGACACCGTACTGTGCCAGAAGCTGGAGGCTCGCGGATTCGCAGTCGTACAGCTGAAGTATGCCGGCATCGGCCTGCGCAACCGACACTGTTGTAAGAAGCGCTTCGGCTACTATCGAGCGAAACCCAACTCTCGACCGGAGGCGCGTGCCCAGGTGATGCAGGCGCTCAAATTGCATCTCACGCGGCGTTCCAGAACACGCTCCCACGCCGACTGCTTGCCTCAGAAGTGCTGATGACACCATGCTGTGACGGCTGAGAATAGTGTTTAAATCCTGTGTTCGCCTGCTGAGCGTGGCATTATACGGCAATCGAGATTGCATGTA